>JANRJG010000038.1 GCA_033875315.1 Candidatus Methylacidiphilales bacterium | reverse complement strand
CGCCTTAACGGTTCAGGCCGCCATCCGCCCGGATGCGAAGCCCGACGACCTCGCCCGCCCCGGCCACATCTTTCCCCTCCGCGCGCAACAGGGCGGCGTACTCGTACGCGCTGGCCAAACCGAAGCTTCCGTAGACCTTGCCCGCCTCGCCGGCCGCCGCCCCGGCGCGGTGATTTGCGAAATCGTCAACCCGGACGGCACCATGGCTCGCTTGCCGCAATTGATCGAATACTGCCGCGAACACCAACTCGCCCTGATCTCCGTTGCGGACCTTATCCGCTACCGTTTGCAAAACGAAAGTTATGTCCGCTTGAAGAGCGAAGGGATGCTCGACACGGCCTATGGCACGTTCCGCCTTTTGGTTTTCGAAAATCTTCTGAACTCCGAGCTCCACGCCGCCTTGGTCAAGGGGGAACTTTCGCCCGATACCCCAACGCTCGTTCGCATGCATTCGCATTGTCCCTTCGGCGATGTTTTTCTAAGCACCCAGTGCGATTGCCGCGCGCTCTTGAACGCGGCCATGGAAAAGATCAGCGCCGCAGGCTCCGGCCTGATTGTCTATCTCCACTTCCAAGCCGCAGACCGCCTTTTCCCCGATCCGGATTCCGCCCTTACCCTCACTCCCCATTTGCGTTCCGGCGGCCAACCCGCAGGCCACCGCAAGCTGCAGCACCAAGTGGGCATAGGAGCGCAAATTCTCCGCTATCTGAATTGCCGCAAGATCGAACTCATCACCAACTCTACGGTTCGGGCTGTAGGTCTGGAGGGCTTTGGGATTGAGATTACTGGGCAGGTTCCGGTGACTTTAACAACGCCGGCGCAACAGTAAGGAGTGGCGGAGAGATAGGGATTCGAACCCTAGATACGGTTTCCCGTATACACGCTTTCCAAGCGTGCGCCTTAAACCACTCGGCCATCTCTCCGAGGACCATATGTTAGTTTAACATCGAGCCGTTTAGTGGCCCGCGCGGCGTCGAACTCTCACCAAATCGATGGGTATGTTCGACGATTCCTGCTCCCTTGCGCAGGCCGGCGCGCTCCCCAACTCCGGCATTTCTCCCAAGAGTTGCCCCGCCAACAAAGCACCCACGCTCAACTCTCTCGTCGCTTCGCATTTTGGCAGAGCGCGCTTGCAGCCCACCCCCAAAGCGAGCACCACAGTCTGCGCCAAGTCCGTTAACTCGGCTTCACAACGCTGCCAGCCCAAGGGTGGCGCAGTGGCCTTGCCCGCAACCCGGATTTCCAGCGGATAGCGCATCCACCCACCCGTTTCCCTTCCCGTGGCAAACCAAACTGCCGGTTCCAATCTCACCCTTTGACCGGCTGCTTCTTCCCTTGCCACGGCCGTCAAGAAAAAAGTTGCGCAGCGCTGACCTTCCGCGATCCTGCCGCGCACCCGCCCTTCCACATGTTCCAGTGGCTGTTCAAAGTGGGTCCTGCCGTAGCGCAAACCCGGAAAGTAACGAAACAGCTTCAAGTCCAGCAATTGCTCAGGGTTCGTACCCACTTCCAATTGAAAGGCTGTCCCCGCTTGCGCCCGGGCCACCAACAACAGGGTCAATTGCCCTCCCGCCTGCACTTGGGGGGAAAGCACTTCAACCTGCCGGACCTGCGGAGCGGGCTCGCAGTTTAGGTCCGCCCCCTCCGCTTCGGCCAGCACAATTGCATCCGAATAAACCGAAAGCTCTTGGGCCTGTGCCGGGTAGACGAATACGCCTACCCAAGCAACAAACCATAAGCAAAATCGCATGCGCGGCCCTACCCCAAGTCGAACTTCTCTTGGTGAATCAGCGGATCGGACATCACCATCACCTGGCGGCCCAATACTTCCTCCAGCTCTTCGTGATATTCGTTCTCCGTAGACTTGAAGACCTTGGCCACTTCCGGGTTCACGCGCAACATCACGTCCTTGGCGTCCACCACTGCCGGCGCAAGTTTCTTCGCCTCGTTCATGATTTCGCCAATTACCGTCTGCACGCTCTTCACATAAGCCGAACCCTCGCAATACGGGCACGGCGCGCAGAGCGTTCTTTCGAGCGATTGCTTCACGCGCTTCCGCGTAATCGCCACTAAGCCGAAATCATTGAACTGGAGAATCTTGTACGGTGCGCGGTCTGCTTGCATGGCTTCTTCCAGTGCTTGCATCACGCGCAAACGGTTCTTACGCTCATCCATGTCAATGAAGTCGATCACAATAATGCCGCCCAGGTCGCGCAGACGGATTTGCCGCACGATCTCCTTCACGGCTTCGATATTCGTCTTCACGATGGTGTCTTCCAGGCGGTTGCCCCGCCCGACAAACTTACCGGTGTTGATGTCGATGGCCACCAGGGCCTCCGTCTGGTTGATCACGATGTAGCCACCAGACTTTAACCACACCTTCGGCCGCAGCGCCTTTTCCAATTCGCTTGTGATGCCGAAGCTATCGAAGATGGGGGCTTGCCGCGTGTACATCCGGACGCGCGCCACCATTGCCGGCTGGAAACGCTCCAGAAAACGAAGCACACTTTCGTAAATTTCTTCGTTATCCACCCAGATGGACTTGAAGTCCGGTCCCACTTGGTCCCGCAGCACGCGCTCCACAATTTCCAAATCGTGATAAATCAGCGCCGGGGCCTTCTTGGCCTCCGCTTTTTTGCGGACGTCCATCCACAGGGAATGCAGAAACTCCATGTCCGCCAGAATTTCCGATTCCGCACGGCCCTCCCCAGCGGTCCGAATAATGAAGCCGCCTTGGATCGTATCGCGGCGCGATTGCAAAATGCGCTTCAAGCGCGCACGCTCTTCATCGCTGCCAATCTTGCGGGAAACGCCCGTATGCTCCACGGTTGGCATATAGACGCAGTAGCGGCCCGGCAGGGCGATATGCGAGGTGATGCGGGCGCCTTTTTGCCCCAAGGGCTCCTTGGCAATCTGCACCAATACTTCTTGGCCTTCTTTCAACAGTTCCGAAATGGAAGGCGGTGTGCGTCGCTCGCGTTTATCGTCGCGGCGATCTTCCCGCCGTTCCTCGCGGCGTTCTTCCCGTCTCTCCGGCTTGCGCTCACGGTTGCGGCTTTCGCCCGGCAACAATGCAGGCAACGATGCTGCCTCTTCCGCTTGGCCTTCGGGCAGGGAAGCAGCTTCAGCGGGTGCATCAACTTTCGCTTCCACTCCGCGTTCGCGTCCCCCGCGCCCACGCCGGCGGCGACGCCCACCGCGCTCCCGCGCTCCATCTTCCGTTCGCGGCTCATTCTGCCGCAAATGCGCGGAATAACCCAAGGCCGGCAACACAACGGCTTCGTCCCCTTCGTTAGATTCCTCTTCTCCTTCGGCGTCACCCGCCAATTCGGCTTGGACTTCTTCGGCCGCTTCCTCGCCGTCTTCCGCCAGCGCCGTCTCGTCAGATGCCGCTTCCTCTATTTCGTCCTCATCGCCTTCGTCTTCTTCGGCCTCTTCCGCCTCGTCGCCTTCCTCTCCCTCGTCTCCCTCTTCCGGATTTTCTTCCTGGCCCTCTTCTTCCCCTTCTTCTTGGCCTTCGTCCAAGCGCGCCGCTTCTTCGTAGTCGCGCTCTTCTTCTTTTTCGCGGGCAATCTCGGCCAGGTGCTGCTTCACTTCCTCCATCACCTCGGCCTCTTCTTCTTCGGCCAAGGCTTCCCGCGTCAAGAGATGGACAGGGGAAATGGTAGATTCCTCGGCGTGCCGCATTTCCGGCGCTTCGGCCCCGGCGCTCATAGCCAGCGGCGCGGCCTCGCTTTCGGCTTCTTCAGCCTCTGCCGGCTCGTCTCCGCCTACGGCCAAAGGCAGCACGATCGGCGTAACTCCCTTGGATTGCAATTTTTTCCGGGTTTCTCCCGGAAGCAGCACAATCTCTTCCGGCAGCGATTCCGGCTCTTCTTCCCCAGCCTCCTCGTTGCCTTCGGGTTCGCTGTCTTCCGACGGATCCGCGTACTTGCTCTCCGGAAAGCTACCAGGCTTTCCGTTGCGGCGACGGCGGCGGCGAGTGCCCGTGCCTCCGCTTTCGCTTTTCCTGTCCGCACTCGCCTCGCTCACCACTTCGATTTCCACGCCGTCCCCGAAACCCGCTAATTCGTTCGGGGCAAACTCGGCAATCGACTCATGCTCGATCAGTTCTTCAACGGCTTCCGAAGCTTCCGCCGGCGCTGCTTCCCTCAACGGCGCCTCGTTGCTTCTCCCGCGCCGCCCACGGTCACGCCCACGCCGTCCCCGGCGTCCGTTGTCTCCCCGGTCTCCCCGCTCGCTCCGGCTCGCTTCGCTCCGGCCGTTATCCGGACCGCGTTCCGCACCCCGGCCTTCAGTCACCTTTTCAATATCGTCCTCCTCGTCAAAGAAGTCCGACACATAAAGGAACGTATCCCGCTCCAAGCCAAGATCTACAAACGCCGACTGCATGCCCGGCAATACACGCGTTACCCGGCCTTTGTGTATGGAACCCGCCAGCGAGTATTCGTTCTTCCTTTGGAAGTAAACCTCAACCAACTGATCATCTTCGAGCACGGCCACGCGTGTTTCGTGGCGGCCACCCGCAATTACTAATTCTTTCGCCATCTCGCTTCTCCTTTAGAGAAGCCCTTCGCTGCACCGTCACCGTTCTGCGGACCTTACTCGGCCGCTGTCCCACTAGAATTTTCCAAGCTCTCGATTGCCTTCCCGGGGCGATCTCCCCCGGCGGTTTGGGAGTGTTTCTGGCTCCTTGCGGTTGGCCCTACTTGCTCTCCCTCACCTGAAATCTTTTTCGTTACGCTCGCTTCCAGTTGCAAAATCTGCTTTCGCCGGAACGGGTCTGGTCTCTTCTCTTCCGCGAAGAGCCTCACATCTTCATAACAAGAACCGCCGGAGCCGAACATTGTTCACAAGCCCCAGCATGATAAACACCGACAAAATGTTTGAGCCGCCATAACTCATTAGCGGCAAAGGAATTCCGGCTACGGGCATCAGCCCGGCAACCATACCAACATTCTCCAAAACGTGAAACAGCAAAATCCCTGCGACGCCCATACAAATGGCTGTACCGGCCCGGTCGGGTGCGGTCTGCGCGTTCTGCAGGATTTGCATCAATAAAAGGAAATATAACCCAAGTACGGTCACCACGCCGATAAACCCGTGCTCCTCGGCAAAGGCGGCGAAGATAAAATCCGTATGGGCAAAGGGCAAAAACTGCAATTGGATCTGCATTCCCCGCGTCACTCCCGCCCCCCACATGCCGCCTGATCCAACTGCGATCTTCGACTGCAACACCTGGTAGCCAGAGCCCTGCGGATCCTGCGCCGGATCCAAAAAGCTGGTCAAACGCGCGCGCTGGTAATCCTTTAGGACAAACCAACCCACCGGCAAAACCAGCATCACAATCAGCAACAACACCACCGCCTGCTGCCGGTTCATGCCAGCCAGCAGTAAGCCCACCGCCAGCACGGGCAGGTAGCAAAGCGAAGTGCCCAAGTCCGGCTGCAAATTCACCAGCACAAAGGGCATGAATACAATCCCCATTAACTTCATCAGGTCAACGTTGTCCAAAGACTCGGTCTTCAAATCTGCCAAAAAACGCGCCATGAAAAGCACCAACACGATCTTCATGAACTCCGAGGGCTGCAGTTTCATCCCTCCCCCCAGCGAAATCCATCGCTTCGCCCCGAGCACTACCCGGCTGAAAATCATCAAGCCAAACAGTATGACCGTAAACACCACGTACAAGTAAGGCGCCTGGCCCAAAAACGAGTGGTAATCAAAATGGCTGATAACCCAAAAAACCAGCAGTCCCGCCCCAACGAAGATCAACTGCTTCCACCAAAGGCTGCTGCCCTCTTCGCTCTGTGTCGCCGAATAAATCTGCAAAATGCCAATCCCCGCCAGCAGCAGGGCAATCAGCAGCATCGTCCAATCCACATCACGCAAGCCACGGGATTCAGTCATTTTCCGCGGTCCTTTCCCCACTGGACAAGCCCGCGGGCTGTTCCAACTTAACCTGCACACCCTCACCCGCACCTTGCGAATACTGCTTCCGCGCCCGTTTATCCAAATACGCCTTCACCACATCGCGCGCGATTAAGGCCGCATCCGGCCCGTGCTCGCCTTCCTCCCACAACACGGAAACCACAATCTCCGGGTTCACCCGCGGGGCAAACGCCACAAACCAGGCATTGTCCTTCAAGCGGATTCCTTTGGCCTTCTGGTATTCGTTCGAAGCGATTTGCGCCGTCCCTGTCTTACCACAGAATTCCCCGTTCGGCAAACGCGAACGCCCCGCCGTGCCTCCGCCATTCACCACATCGCACACGCCGTCCATAATCGTTCGCACGTGCGTCAAGTCTATCTCGGCTTTCCGCGCAGCCTTCTGTGGCGCGTCACCCTTACGCAAGTGCGGCGTATGCCAAACTCCCCCCATCACCAACCCTCCCATCCCGTGCGCCAACTGGATCGGTGTCGCCGTCAAGTAGCCTTGGCCGATCGATACCGATATCGTATCGCCGCCATACCAGCGCTCCCGCAAGGCGCGGATTTTCCATTTCGTGGAAGGTAGAGTCCCCGATGCCTCCGCCGGCAGGTCAATACCTGTCTTTTTCCCAAAGCCCGCAATCTCGGCCCACTTAGCAATTTGGTCAATGCCGATGCGGTTTCCCACCTGATAAAAGTACACGTCACAACTTTGCGCCAAAGCCTTTTTCAAACTCGTCCCTCCGTGCCCGCTCTTCTTGTGGCAATGAAAATAGCGGCCAAAAAAATTGAAGCCGCCGCCACAGCCGAAGCTCGTATTCTCGTCCACCTCGCCGGATTCCAGTGCGCTCAGCGCCACAAAGGGCTTGAACGTGCTCCCCGGCGCCAACTGCGCTTGGATGGCCCGATTCAGCAATGGCTTCTCTGGGTTCGTCGTAATCTCTCTCCACTCCGCCCCGCGATCGCGCGAGGCCAACTTGCTCAAGTCATAACTTGGCCGCGAGGTCAAAGCCAGCACTTCCCCGTTGCGCGGGTCCAAGGCCACCACCGCGCCGCGCTTGCCTTCCATGGCCAACTCGGCCACCGTTTGCAAATCCAGATCAATCGTCAATTGGATGGACTCCCCCGGCACCGCCGCCTTAAAGCCCAACACTCTCCGCTCTTCCCCTTTGTTGTTCACCAATACCTGGCGCTGCCCATCTTCCCCCGTCAAGATGTCGTTGTATTGGCGCTCCAACCCGGTCTTGCCCACCAAGTCGCCCGGTTGGTTTTTCACGAACTCCGGCTGGTTTAATTCGCTCTCGCTGATTTCTCCCACATACCCCAACATGTGCGCCGCAAAGCCATTGCCCGGATACACGCGACGCTCCGTGTGGATCAACTCCAACTCTGGAAAAGTATCCGGGTCCCGATGCGATTCCACAAACGCGATTTCCGCCGGCGTCAATTCCTGCTTCAAAATCAATGCCTGATACTTTGGCCGCTTGCGAAAGCGGTTCAAGCGCGCCACCAATTCCTCGTAGTCCAAATTCAGGCCCTCGGCAATCGGCGCCAAATGTTCTTCCTGCAAGTTTTCCCGGCTTAACAACACACTGAAGCTCGAATGGTTGTCAACAATCACCCGCCCGTCGCGGTCCAAAATCTTTCCCCGCGCCGCCGGTATCGGAAAGCTCTTAATGCGGTTCCGCTCCGCTTTTAATGAATAGACGTCCTCGTTGCGAATTTGCAGATTCCAGTAACCACCAACCAGAAATAAGAACACCCCCACCGTCACGTACTGCAAGAGCCCAATTTTGCCCTGCGCAAACTTTCCTTCGTCCCGCTGTAGGCTCAAGCGCTCTTGGTATTCTTCCCGGCCGGCTCGGCCAGAGGCACGAAACATCAGATTAGTCCTCAGAATCCTCTCTCAGTCTATCCAAGAGCCAAAATAAGGGAATCGCCAACGCCGAGTTCAAAGCCGCCTTTACCATCTCATCCATCACATCGATCGAAGGCGCCAAGCCCAATAGGGCCTTCATCATCACCCAGTAAAAGAACTGGTGAAACAGGAAGAAAAACATGGAAAGGCCAAAGCGCATCGCCGGGTTGTTCACATCAAAGCGCAGGCTGACACTCGCCGAAAAATAACCCACCAGCGTTTTCACAATGCCAAAAATCCCCAGCGGCTGTTGGGAGAGCGAGTCCTGCATCAAGCCAATGGTGGCCCCAATCGCAATGCCGGCGATTGGCTGCCGCTTCATCAACGAAAAGTAGATGGTCACCAGCAGGGGGAAGGCCAGCACTTGGCTCCACTCCACAAATCGCCGCAAGAAGACATCGAGCAGGACGCTCAACAGCGGGATCAAGAAAAACACGATGGGCCGGAAGGAAGAAGTATTCTTCTTTCGCCGCCCATCCAGTAGATGAGAATCCGAATAATCCGGGCTCGCCACGTTCAGTTCTTCTCCGGGGCGGGCTTGGGAGTCTTCGGCGCATTGAAATTGGGGATCTTTCCCCCGGCTCCAAACGTCACGCCCTGCTCCGCACCTAATTCTTTATAGCGGTTCAACAATCGGTCGGCATCGGTCGTTGGCCCTACGCCTTCGCTTGAGGTGGAAGCTGGGGCTGTCGCGGGAGTGGGGCTAGCAGGCACGGGGACCGCGTCACCGCTTCCTTCCGGCGGCGGCAACGGCTTAGCCATGGGCCCTTCGCCCGTTTGTAAGTTCCACTCGGGCAATTGCTGGTGCACGCCCTCCAGCACCACCAGCACCTCTTCCAAGCCTTTGTCGAAAGCCGTTGGCGCTATGTAAACCTCCTTGAAAAGCTTCCCCGGTTTCGCCACGCGCACCGTGCCAACCGGCAAGCCCTTCGGGAAAATTCGGTCATCTCCCGAGGTATAGAAAACTTCGCCTACCTCAACCGTCTGCTCGTTCTGAATATAGTCCACCAACAGCTGATTGTTCCCCTGCCCTTTGGCCGTTGCGTGAATTCGGGTCTTATTGGAAATCACCCCGCAGGCAAAAGTGGGGTCGGTGATCATCACCACCATGGAACCCGTCGGATAGGCAGATGTTACCTTCCCTACGATTCCATCTGGCGTAATAACGGCCATCCCTCGCATCACCCCGGAGGTCGAACCGCGATCAATGAACACCACCTTCGAACTGGCGCCGGCGCCCGCGCCGATAATGCGTGCCCCAATCGTTTTCGAAGGGTTCCGCTGCACAAAGGCCGCCATCGCCTCCGCGCGCTTCGCCGTGGCCAGCTCTTCCCGCAGATAGTGGTTTTCCAACTTTGTCTTGTCCAGTTCCGCCTGCAATTGCTTGTTCACGGAACGCACATTCCACAGTTCCCAATACTCGCCCGCCAAGCCAATCGTATTGGCCCGCACCCCCTCCAGCACGCGTGCCAACGGCGTGATGGCCGTCACCGCCCACACCCGGATCAGTCGCACATCCTGGTTATTCTTCACCTGCACGGCCAGCAACACCAATTGCGCCAGGAGCACAATCACCAGGACTGTCAGATTGCGATATCGGGTTAGGAATCCTTCCATAAGCGCTTGCCCTTCCGGGCCGCAAACTACCCTCGCTTACTCAATCGCAATCCGCCGCAGCAGCTTGAAATCGGAAAGCATTTTCCCGATGCCCAGCACCACGCAGGCCAGCGGATCTTCGGCAATCGACACCGGCAATCCCGTCTCCTGACGGATCCGCAAGTCCAGGTTTTTGATCAACGCTCCCCCGCCCGTCAAAACAATTCCGCGATCCGAAATATCCGCGGAAAGTTCCGGCGGCGTGCGCTCCAGGGCCACTCGGATGGCATTGACAATTGTGTCTACGCCTTCTTTCAATGCTTCCCGGATTTCTTCGTCGCCAATGCCCACCGTCCGCGGAATGCCCTCAATCAAGTTCCTTCCCTTGATTTCCATCTTCAAGGGCTTATCCAAGGTAAAGGCAGAACCCAAATTTATCTTGATCTGTTCGGCTGTTCGTTCCCCCACCAACAGACTGTACTTCTTTTTCAGATATTGGATAATCGCATCGTCCAATTCATTGCCCGCCACGCGCACCGAGCGCGAATAGACGATGCCCGCCAACGAGATGACAGCCACGTCCGTCGTGCCGCCGCCAATGTCCACCACCATGTTGCCGCCCGGCTCGGACACCGGCAAACCCGCCCCGATCGCCGCCACCATGGCCTGCTCCACCAAGTGCACTTCGCTCGCCTTGGCCCGGTAAGCGGAATCAATCACCGCACGCTTTTCTACTTGCGTAATCTCGCTCGGTACCCCGATCACAATCCGCGGGTGCACCATCATCTTGCGGCCATGCGCCTTTTGGATGAAGTAATTCAACATCCGCTCGGTCACCTTGAAATCCGCGATCACCCCGTCCTTCATCGGCCGAATGGCCACAATGTTGCCCGGCGTGCGGCCCAACATCTCTTTGGCTTCTTTGCCCACGGCTTCCACTTCGCCGTTGGTCTTGTTGATCGCGACAATCGAGGGCTCGTTCACCACGATCCCTTTGCCCTTGGCATACACCAGCGTATTCGCCGTCCCCAGGTCAATGGCCAAGTCCGAGGAAAATAAACTAAACAACGAACGTATGTTCATGAAAACGAAATAGTTATAGCTTTCCGGAAAATTGCGAAGCCCACCGCTCGTCTACGGCGCGCGGCTAGCCCTAGTTTGAGCGTAGCAACACCGCCTGAAAATTGCACCAACACTGAAAAATTTGGTGCCGATTGCAATACCCTCTTTTGCGGGTAGCCCCAACCCTCACCAAACGTTGAGATTTCCCACCCCCGCAGGCTTTAGTCCCCTAGGCGAAAAAGGCTACAAATGAACTCACTAGAGGAAATATCTCGCAATGCTTATCGCCAACGAAGACTCGTCCATACCCCCCGCGGGCCCGACTTTGTGCCGCGAAGTCGGCAAAGACTGCAAGAGTTGCGTCGCCTCGAACGCCTCTACCCTGGCATTTCTATGCCCCTCCCTTGAACCATCGGCGGCGCAGCACTTTTTCTTCAAAATTTATCCCTCGCCCGGCTGCTCCCCCATGGCGCGCAGCTTTGTCCGGGAGTACCTCAGCGCCATTGAACCCGTTTTCGAATCTGCTTTCGAACCCGTTGTCGAACTATGCGCTTAACGAATCAAGTGGTATTGCTCTTGCCGGCGCAAAATCCAACTCACCTTGCCGTCCGGGCCCAGCATCGCATCCTCTTCCATGCCCACAAACAGTTCCTGTCCGTCCCATTCGGGTATCGGGGTCCGGCACGAAAGCTCAATCGAAAACCAAGTTTGGGGCTCCAGTTTCACATCGCCTCGCCCCGGCACTCCCTGCTGCCGGTCCCACAACCCAATCAACGGGCCCGCACCATGTCCGTGGTCCCCGATCGGATGCGTATAAACCGTACCCTTAATTCCCAAGGCGCGAATCTCCGCCAAGGCTTCGGCCAATACTTCGTTGCCCGTCCGGCCCGGGCGCATCTTCGCCAACACGATGTCCTGCATCTTCTTGGCATTCGCCAAGGCGGCCAGAATTCCGGGCGGTGGCTGTTTTTCCCCCTCCCGCAAAACGTAGCCCACATGCTGGGTGTCCGTAGCCAAACGCATCGCCGTTAGGCCATAGTCCACCCACAGCACATCACCCCGCTCAATCACTGTCGGCGCGTCCTCGCTCAAAATCTGCAGCGCCTTGCCCCGCTTGCGCTGCACGCGCAACGAGGGTTGAAACCAGTTGCCAAAGCCGAGCCGCAAGTTTTCCTGCCGCAACCACCAGATCACGTCCTGGTCCGTCGTCTTGCCCGGTGTAATCACTTCGCGCGAAAAAGCCCGGCTGATAATCCAGTGCACATACTCCTGCATCCTCCGGTATTGCGGCATCATTTCCGGCAGGCGCAAGGCCACAAAATCCAGCGCCAATCCTTCGCTCCGCACCATCTTCGCCCGGTTCTCCTCGCCCAGCGCCTCTTCGAGTTGCTCGCGCTCGCCGGCGCTTAGCCCGTCGGAAAACGCGTGGGTGTGGCTAATGTTCACGGCAATGCGCTTCGGCTTGCGCTGGTCCACCAGTTTCCGCAGCAGCGTCCACTGAGAGTCTCCGTACAGTTCAATGCCGCTATCCGGATCCCGGTACACCTCATAAATTCCGCCTTGCGAACCTCCGCCCAAGGCCAGCCGCTCTACCCCTTGCTCCGGCCCACGATCATGAAAAACATAAATCGTGCGCCGCCGCGCCGCGAACATGGTGGGCGAAACCATGGAATAGAACACCGGGTCTTCGTTGTATTCGCGGCTCACCACCAGCCACATATCCACCCCGTATTTGCGCATCAACGGCGCCAGGTTGCGCTCCAGGCGGGCTTTCACCCATTCCTGCTGCACCGCCGCCTGCTCCCGTAGCGTGGGCATCGCCATGGGGCGCTCTCCCGCCTGTGCCTGCACCAGCAGGGCAAACAATACGGCGCTGGTCATGGCCTATACCTCTTCCGGCCGCAATTGCGACATTACGAACGGCGTTTCGGTGCTCTTGTTCTCCCGCGCACCACTCAACACGCCCCACCAAGCCCGGCCCGATTCCACCAGGATGATCGCCGTCAACACCAGGAACAGCCCGCAAACTGCTGCGTCCATGCGCTCATTGAAGATCAGCTGCTTCAATTGCACCGCGTTCGCCGGATTTGCCGCCAGTTGGCCCTCCAAAAATTCCGCGCGCGCCAAAAATCCCAAACGCGGATTCTCGGCGAAAATTTTGATCCACCCCGCCGAGAACGTCACGCTGATCATCCACGCCAAGGGCAAACCCGTCACCCAGGCGTACTTCCAGCGGTACATCTTGATCAGTACTGTCGTCGCCAAACAAAGCGCAATCGTTCCCAACAACTGGTTCGCAATCCCAAACAGCGGCCACAGGCTATTGATGCCCCCCAAGGGGTCCATCACGCCCTGGTACAAAAACCATCCCCAGGCCGAAACCACCAACGCACTGGCCACCACCACGCCGGGTATCCAACTCGTCCGGCCAAACGGCTTATACACCTGCCCAATCAAATCCTGCAGCAGGAAGCGGCCCACCCGCGTACCCGCATCAATGGTCGTCAGTATAAACAGCGCCTCGAACATGATGGCGAAGTGATACCAAAGCGAGAGGGCGGACTTGCCGGGGATGACCTGGGCGAACATGTGGGCCATGCCGACGGCAAAGGTGGGGGCGCCGCCGACCTTGCCGATGATGTGGGGTTCACCGAGGTCGCGGGCAAGCTGGTTCATTTGCTCCAGTGTGACGCTGTAAGCCGGGCCATAAGAATTGATGGTGGCGAGCTGGGCCGCGACTGCGGAGGCATTGTTGGGGTCGACCGGGGCGTTGATGGCGAAGTAGACCCCGGGCTGGAGGGCGCAGGCGGCGATGATGGCCATGAGCGAGACAAGCATTTCCACCACCATCGAGCCGTAACCGACGAGGCGGATGTCGCGTTCGCGGCCGAGCAGCTTGGGGGTGGTGCCGGAGGCTATGAGGGAGTGGAAGCCACTGACCGCGCCGCAGGCAATGGTGATGCAGACAAAGGGGAAGGCGGGTCCGGGGACGACGAAGCCCCCGCCGTGGATGAAGGGGGTGAGGGCCGGCATGTGCAGGGGAGGCGCGAGGATGACTATGAAAACAGCGAGGACCGCCACCGTTCCGAGCTTCATGAACGTGCTCAGGTAGTCGCGGGGAGCGAGCAGCATCCAGACCGGGAGGACACTGGCGGCAAAACCGTAGATCATGATGGCCCAGGCCAGGTCGGTGGACTTGAGGGTGAGGGCGGCAGTCAGTCCCGGAGGGAGGTATTTGCCGGCGACGACGGCGGCACACAGACCGAGCACACCGAAGACCGAGGCGGCGGTCACGCTCGCTTTGCCGCTCTTGATCATCAATCCCATGGCAAAGGCCAGGGGAATGGTGGCGGCGATGGTGAACAAGCCCCAGGGACTTTCGGCCAGGGCCTTGACCACGACCAGTCCGAGGACCGCCAGGAGGATGGTCATGATGGCAAGCAGGCTGACCATGGCGACAAAGCCGATGACCGGATTGAGTTCCTCCTTGATCATCTGGCCGAGGGATTTGCCGTTGCGGCGCATGGAGGCGAAGAGAATGACGGCGTCGTGCACACCCCCGCCGAGAGTGGCGCCAATAAGGATCCAGAGCGTGCCGGGCAGGTAGCCGAACTGGGCCGCGAGCACCGGGCCGACCAAAGGGCCGGGGCCGGCGATGGCGGCGAAGTGGTGGCCGAAGACGACCCAGCGGGGTGTGGGCACGTAGTCCTTGCCGTCCTGGCAAGTGACGGCGGCCGGTGCGCGGGAGTCGTCGAGGGTCAGGACCCGGGCCATGATCCAGGCCGAATAGAAGCGGTAGGCGACGGCGAAGGTGCAGGCTCCGGCGACAACAAGCCAGAGTGCGTTGACGGGTTCGTTGCGTTGGAAAGCGGCGATACCCACCGCGGTAGCACCGAGGAGGGAGATGGCGGTCCAGAGCAAAATCCGGAGGAAGCGGGCGGGTTTGGCCATACGAGGAAACAGGACTCTGGCCCCCGGCATCGGGCAAGAAAAGCCCAAAGGAAACGCCGGGGAAAAAAGAGGAATCAGGATCCGTCCAAATGTCTATCTTCCAAGAGTGGCTCAGCGGGAGCTTCGCCCTCCCGCAAAGAAAAAACGGCGCCCAGTCACCGCTTCGCGACCTTCGCGTTCTTCACGGTGAGAACAGCCCTGGCTTCAGTGCGCTTCGAGCCAGTTGCTTCCGGTGCCGATTTCGATTTCGATCGGGACGACTTTCGAAACTTCCGGCAGGGCGTGGGGCATGATTTCCTGGAGCAACTCGCGCAGGGTTGCTTCTTCACCCGGGGCCAGTTCGAAGACCAATTCGTCGTGCACCTGCAACAGCATCCGGCTTCTGACTGCTAACTTCTGCATGCGTTCGTGGATTCGCGCCATGGCGATTTTGATCAGGTCGGCCGCGGTGCCTTGGACGGGCATGTTGATGGCGTTGCGCTCAGCGGCCCCGCGCACGCTCTGGTTGGCGGAGTTGATGTCGCGCAGGGGACGGCGACGGCCGGTCAGGGTTTCGACGTAGCCGTGTTTCCGGGCGAAGGCGATGGTTTCGTCCATGTAGGCCTTGATACCGGGGAAGGTGTTGAAGTAGCCGTTGATGAGTTCAGCGGCCTCGGTGCGGGGGATGTGGAGTCGTTGGGAGAGACCAAAGGCGGAGATGCCGTAGACGATGCCGAAGTTCACCATCTTGGCTTTGCCCCGCATGGCTTTGTCGACGTCCTCCAAATGGACGCCGTAAACCTTGGCCGCGGTGGCGGCGTGGATGTCGTGACCGGCCTTGAAGGCGCTGATCATGGCTTCGTCGCGTGACATGGCGGCGATGAGGCGGAGTTCGATCTGCGAGTAGTCGGCGGAGAGGATCTTCCAGCCCTTTTCCCCCGGCACGAAAGCCTTGCGGATCTCGCGGCCCATTTCCGTACGAATGGGGATGTTCTGGAGGTTGGGATCGGACGAGGCCAGGCGGCCGGTGCTGGTGGTGGCCTGGTGGTAGGTGGTGTGGACGCGGTTGGTTTTTTTTGAGACCTCGTTCGGCAGGGCATCGACGTAGGTGGACTTGAGCTTGGTGGCCGCGCGGTAGTCAAGCAGACGGGCGACGATCGGATTGTCGGCCAGGTCGGTCAGGGTTTGCTCGTCGGTTTTGTATTGGCCGGTGGCGGTCTTCTTCGGTTTGTCGATGAGCTTGAGTTCATCGAAGAGGACGACGCCGAGTTGCTTGGGTGAGCTGAGGTTGAATTCGTGTCCCGCGGCGGCGAAAACGTCGGCCCGGGCTTTTTCAATTTCGATGGCCAATTGCTGGGAAAACTCCTCCAGGGCAAAGATGTCGATGGCGATGCCGGCGGATTCCATGGCGACGAGTGCGGGAAGGAGGGGCATTTCGACCTCACGAAAAACTTTTTCCTGTTGGCGTTCCTGGAGCAGGGGGAGGAGTTTCTCGCGGAGCTGCCAGGTGACGTCGGCATCTTCGGCGGCGTAACGGGCGACCTCGGCCGGGTCGGCTTCGAGCATGGTGCGCTGTTCCTGGCCTTTTTCTTTCTCGCCGATGAGGGTGGTGATGGAGATGGGGCGGTAACCGAGATAAACTTCGGAGAGAAAATCCATGCCATGGCGCTGGTCGGGCTCGACGAGTGCGTGGGCGATCATGGTGTCGAAGAGTTGGCCTTTCACTTCAAGGCGATGGGCGGCGAGGACGGCAAGGTCGAACTTGAGGTTGTGGCCGGTGATTTCGCGAGAGGGGTCGGTGAAGACCGGGGCGAATTCGTGCAGAATGGCCTCGGCTTTTTTCCGTTCGGGGGGAAGGTGAAGAAACCAACCGGTGCCCGCCTGCCAGGAAAAGGCGAGGCCGACGAGGGTGGTGTCCTTGGGGTCGAGCGAGGACGTTTCGGTGTCGAAGCAGAAGGCTTGTTCCTTCTTCAACAGTTTGATCAGTTCGGCGCGTTCAGATTCCGTGGTGGCGCGGCGGTAGTCGACGGTGACATCGGCGATGGTGCGGTAGACGGTGGTGTCGATGGTCTCCGGTTTCTTGTTTTCGGTTTCCTGTTTGCGTCCAGGTTTGCGGTCAGGCTCCGACTCCAAACTGAATTCCGCTGTCGTCTGTCCTCCGTCCTCCGTCCTCCGGGCGGCATCCGCCGCGCCCGCACCGCGGGCGACCTGGAAGGTGTCGCCGAAGACTCGTTTGCCGAGGGTGTTGAATTCGAATTCGGCGAAGAGGGCGCGGAGGGCGGGTTCGTCCGGGGCGCCGACTTTTAATTCATCCCAATGGGGATCCATGGGCACGGAGCAGTTGATGGTGGCGAGCTGGCGGGAGAGACGTGCCTGGTCGGCGAATTTCTCCACGCTTTCCTTTTGTTTGCCTTTGAGTTGGTCGGTGGAGGCGAGGAGGGCGTCGAGCGAGCCGAACTGGGCGATCAGTTTGGCGGCGGTTTTTTCGCCGATGCCGGGAATGCCGGGGATGTTGTCGGAGGTGTCGCCCATGAGGCCGAGGAGGTCGATGACCTGTTCCGGGCGTGCGATGCCCCAGCGGGCGCAGACTTCTTCCGGGCCCAGGATCTCGGTGTCCGCGCCCTGGCGTCCGGGTTTGTAAATGAAGGTGTGTGCGTCGACGAGCTGGCCGAAGTCCTTATCGGGAGTGACCATATAGGTGGTGAAGCCGTCCTTCTCGGCCCGTCGGGCGAGGGTGCCGATGAGGTCGTCGGCTTCGTGGCCATCGAGTTCCAGCACGGGAATGTGGAAGGCGCGGACAAGGGCTTTGACGTGGGGGATGGCGGCGGCGAGGTCCTCGGGCATTTCCTCGCGCTGGGCCTTGTAGGCGGGGAAAGCGGTGTGGCGGGCGGTGGGGGCGGCGGTGTCGAAGGCGACGGCGAGGTGGGAAGGTTGGCGGTTCTGGAGGATGTCGAGGAGGGTGTTGGTGAAGCCGAAAGCGGCTGAGGTGACCACGCCTTTGGAATTGACGATGGGTCGGGTGGCAAACGCGAAGTGGGCGCGGTAGACGAGTGCCATGCCGTCGAGGAGATACAGAGTCTTGGAGGACATCGGGAGAGTTTACCGCGAAGCGTGCGGAGGGCGCGAAGAAAAAGGCGGGGAAGACAGATGAGCGAAATGGAAATGAAAAAGCGGGGAAAAGAGGGCCGTAGGGATCAGGCTTTGGGGAAAAGGAAGCTGTCGCCGAGGATGGCAAGGAGGTTGTAACCCCCGTGCAGGACCATGGCGGTGGCGAAGAAGGGGTAGGCGGTATCGAGGTCGGCGGTGTGTCCGGTGCGGATATCGCGGTGCCAGATGCGCATGAGACCGAGGGAGGCGATGGCGCTGCAGACCAGATGCAGTGCGGTCGGGGCGGTCCAGCGGAAGAGGAGGTAATCCATGGGGTGTTTCAGACGGGCCACATCGACATAGACATGGACGTAGAGAAGGTTTTCGCAGACGGCGAAGATGAAGGCGGAGGCTATGACGACGGCGGCCAAGGCCGGGCCCGAGTGGAGACGGTAGGGGCATTTTTCCAAGAGGTAGATGGCACCGGAGGCCTTGAGGAGTTCCTCGCAGACGGGACCGAAGACCAGGGTGTTGAGCCAGCCCCAGCCGGAGTTTTCCGGGAGGATGAGGTTGACCAGGAAAGCGCCGGTGACGGCGAAGAGTCCCCCGAGGAAAGCGGCGGCGAGGTGGGTGAGGCCGTCGCCCAGAAGGCTGTTTTGGCCGCGCTGCCGAAGCATCCACGCCAACCGATGAGATTGCGCTCTACCTCCAAGATAGGATTCGCTGGCTACCGAGTCTCGCAGGCGCTCGGCCTCGTCACGATTCGCGTCTTGTGAGGGCGGCCTGGTTGAGGGCTGGAAATGCGGTTCGTGTCGGATGGAATGGAGGTCGTCGCTCATTCCGCGAGAAGGGCGGTGCCGTAGGCGATGACCTCGACCGAACTGGGCTGGCCTTTGGTGTTGCCGATGGTGCTGGTTTCGAGCCGGACATTCCAAACCGCGTTGGTCCCGGCGGCGCGGGCTTCTTCGAGCATGCGGACGATGGCCTGGCGGCGGGCGCGTTCGACGAGGGTTTCCATGCTGCGGATGCGTCCGCCGAAGAGGTTGCGGAGCGAGGCGGCGTAGGTCTTGAAGTAGTCGGTGGAAATGACCGAGATGCCCCCGACAAGTTGGGCCTTGCTGGCATTCCAGTTGGGGGGAAGGGTTTTGAGATTGCTGATGAAAATACCCGAGAGTTCCTTTTCCTTCTGGTCCAAGTATTTCAAATGGGCTTTCTCGCGGGCCGAGCCGACGAAGTAACCGACGCCGAGCAGGACGGCAAAGAAGCCGATGTTGATGATGAACTCGATGAGGTCGCGCATGGTGGGTCAGCCGACGACGACGGCCGTGCCGTAGGCGTAGAGCTCGGCGGCTCCGGTGGTGACGGACGTGGTGGCGTAGCGGACATTGACGACGGCATTGGCGCCGAGTTCCACGGCTTGGGAGATCATGCGTTCCGTTGCTTCCCGGCGTGATTCGACCAGGAGTTCGGTGTAGCCCTTGAGTTCCCCGCCGACGAGATTCTTGAGGCCTGCGGCGATGTCGCGTCCGACGTGTTTGGCCCGGACAGTGCTGCCTTGGACCAGACCTTTGACTTCGACGATTTGGTAGCCGGGGATGGTTTCGGTGTTGACCACGATCATGGGTGGAACGTTAGACCCGGATGGGGGACTGGCGAGATGAAAATAGGGGCTTCTTACAACTGTTTCCTATCGGTCATGATGGATCCGGAGGATCAGACGGTGCGGGCCAGGGGAGATGGGGAGCGGTGCTGGTGGACCAGGGGTTGGTGGTGCAGGCGGAGGCTTCCAGACGCTCGAGAGTGGCTTGGCAGAGGGATTGGAAGGCAGCCAGATCGAGGTCCTGATGGCGGGGACCATAGGGAGCGGTGTTCTTCAGGGCCAGCCGGAGGAGGCGGGTGGCGGGGGCGAGTCGCTGCCCGTGGACGCTGTGGGAGGGTTCGGCGTGGTGCAATTTTAGGTGGACGAAGGCCCCGGCGGCCTGGATGAGGCCCTTGTAAAAAGCGTAGTTGGGGCCGGTTTTGCCCCCGGCCAGCCAGAGTTCTTCCAGGACATCGTGGGCTTCGTAGTAGAGCTGGCGGTTGAAACAGGAAAAATAGGCCACGTAGTGCGGATCCCAGACGGGGTGGTGGCAGCCGGCCATCAGCTCGAGGATGCGCGGGGACTTCTTGCTCACCGGATGAGGATAACGCAGGAGGGTTATTTTGCACTTCAAACCGGAGCGGGGTCGCGCATGATGATCAGGTGTATCAGCGACTCAATGCCTACCGGGTCCCCATCAATGTCTCGATCCTAGACAACAGCGCTGAAAAAGTGCTGTCGGAATCGGGGGATGCGGAGAAGTTGCTGGAAGCGCTGGGTTGGGGCCGGGAATACCTGGGTTTTGTCCTCGCGGGACTGCCCCCGGTCAAGGACAGCAAAAAGTTCATCCAGATGATCAAGGACCAAGAGGTGCGCAAGCGGATGAAAGAGGAGCGCACCGCCAAGGGATATCCCGACTGGGTGACACCCCGCAAGGGAATCAAGGGGTGGATGCAAAAGAAATTCAAGGACCCTAAGGAACTCCAACTGCCCATTCTCATGGATATCTTTGTCTGGCTGCGCGAACAGCCACGTTACCAATTGTTGGTGGCGATGCATGATGCCCTCCTGAGCCAGGTGTCCTCGGCCGAGCCGCGTTTGATCGGGAGTGACCACCAGCTGAACGAGTTTGTCCACCCACTGGCCGAGTTGATGCAGGCCAAAGACATGGCCCGGGCCGAACGGTTGCGCGCGGCCCTTGGCAGTCCCCTGCCTTCTGTCTCGCCCGCCTGCTTGATTGACGACATCACCGGGAACGTTGTCAGCTACGACCGCAAGAACGGCGTGGGGTATTTCTATGGCGGGTGATCCGCCACGGGGGCAGGTGGTGGTGGCCGGAGCCGGGCCGGCCGGGTTGACCGCTGCCGCCGAATTGGCGGAGTCCGGCTTCCACGTCGACGTCCTGGAAAGGGATCCGGAATACGTGGGCGGCATTGCCCGCACCGTGCATTACAAAGGATACCGTTTCGACATCGGCGGACACCGGTTCTTCAGCAAGAGCGCGGAAATCACCGCATGGTGGCGCCAACGCCTTCCGCACGACTTCATCCAGGTCCGGAGGATGTCGCGCATCTACTACCGGGGAAAATTCTTCGACTATCCGCTCAGGGCCCTCAATGCCCTGACCAACCTCGGGGTCTTCACCAGCGCCCTCTGCATGCTCAGCTACCTGAGGTCACGGCTCTTCCCCATCCATCCGGAAAAGTCGTTTGCCGACTGGGTGAGCAACCGTTTCGGGAAGCGACTTTTCCTGATTTTTTTCAAGACCTACACCGAGAAAGTCTGGGGCATGCCGTGCGAGCAGATTTCGGCCGATTGGGCGGCGCAGCGGATCAAGGGGCTTTCCCTGATCCGCGCGGTCTGGCACGCCCTCTTGCCGCAAAAAAAGCAATCCGGCGGGGCGTTGGTCAAGACCCTCATCGATTCGTTTGAATACCCGCGTCTCGGGCCCGGGATGATGTGGGAGAAGACGCGCGACGATCTCCGGAACGCCGGTCACGGGGTGCACTTGGGCACGGCGGTCGAAGCCATCCTCCACCAAGGAGGCCGCGTCAACGCCTTGCGCACTCGGGATGCCCACGGCCACGCCCGAGAATGGGCGGGGGATGCCTTCATTGTATCGCTTCCCCTGCGTGAGACGGTTCTGTTGATGGAGCCGCCCCTGGCGCCCGAATTCCAGGAGGCGGCACGCCGGCTGCAATACCGGGATTTCCTGACCGTGGCCCTGATGGTGCGGCGGACCGGGTTGTTCCCGGACAACTGGATCTACGTCCATGACCCCGCGGTCAAGCTGGGCCGGATCCAGAACTTCAACAACTGGAGTCCGGAGATGGTGCCCGGCAGCGACACCACCTGCCTGGGATTGGAGTATTTCTGTTTCGAGGGCGACGGGCTGTGGTCGATGGACGACCCCGCGTTGATCGAGTTGGGAAAAAAAGAACTGGCCCAACTGGGGCTCGTTCGCGCGGAGGAAGTTTTTGACGGCTGCGTGGTCCGCATGCCCAAGGCCTACCCGGTTTACGGCCCCGGCTACCAGCAGGACGTGGACCTCATCCGTCGTGGCCTGGCCCCGCTGGCCAATCTCCAGGTGGTCGGCCGCAACGGCATGCACAAATACAACAACCAGGACCATTCCATGATGACCGCGCTGCTGGCGGCACGGAATCTGGCCGGGGAGCGGTTCGACCTGTGGAAGGTCAACACCGACGCCGAATACCATGAGGAAGGGGAAAGCGGATCCCAGGTTAAAGGACGGTTGGTGCCCCGGGCGGTCGATTCCTGAGCGCGCTTGATCCCCGGCCACCCCGGGCTAGGTTGATCCTGATGTCCGAAGACTCCCCTTCCAGCCGAAAAGAGGCCGCCGCACGCATCCTGGCATCGCCGAAGAACTTCAAGGTCTGCGAGTGCTGTGGCTCCATCGTGGTGCAGAAAGCCGCCGTCTGCCCGAACTGCAACGCCTACCGCTTCGACCCCCAGACGACAGTGGTGGTCCGGCAGGCCGAACTCCTGGCCAGCCGCGACCCGCTCTCCATTGATAAAATGGACTATCAGTGAATAAGTGGATGGCAGATGGCGAATAATTGAACTCAAACCCTAATACTTAAAAATTAAAACTTTCTCATGAAAATCAGCTTGGGCCACAGCCCGGACCCCGACGACGCCTTCATGTTCTACGCCATGGCCCGGGGCCTGGTCGACACGAGTCCCTATCAATTCGAACACATCCTTCAGGACATCCAGACCCTGAATGAGCGGGCCGGCCGGGGGGAATTGGATGTGACCGCCGTCTCGATCCATGCCTGGGCCCACCTGACGGAAAGCTACGCCCTGATGCCCTGCGGGGCCAGCATGGGTGACAACTACGGTCCGATGTTGGTGTCCCTGCGGCCCTTGGTGCCGGCCTGTGAGTTGCCGAACCTGCGCATCGCCGTCCCGGGCAAGCTGACCAGTGCCTTCCTGACCCTCCAGCTCTTCCTCGGGCGGAAGGACGCGGAGATCGACACCGTGGTGGTGCCGTTTGATGAAATATTCGAGGCGGTGCGAACGGGCCGGGCCGATGTCGGACTCATCATCCACGAAGGGCAGTTGACCTATGCGCGCGAAGGGTTCCACCTCGTGGAGGACCTGGGGCAATGGTGGTTCCGCGAGACGAAGGGACTTCCGCTGCCGCTGGGCGGCAACGTGGTGCGCAAATCTTTGGGTGCGGAACACGTCCGTGCCGTGACGCGCATCACCCGGGACAGCATCCGTTACGGACTGGAGCACCGGGCGGCGGCGGTGAAGCATTCCTTGCCGTTGGGCCGCGGGCTGGATGAGGCCGAAGCCGACCGCTTCATCGGGATGTATGTCAACGAGCTGACCCTGGACTACGGGGAGCGCGGGCGCGCGGGCATCCGCGAATTTCTGCGACGGGCCCACCAGCAGGGCCTGATCCCGGAGCCGGTGGCCTTGGAGTTTGTGGAGATTTGAAAAGCACGGGGATGAAAGAAGCCCTTCTTTTGCTTCTGCTTGCCCTGGGGTCGGCCGGTTCAGCCATCGCGGGGGCACCGGTCGGATTGTTGGATCAGATCAACGCCGCGCGTAGCGAAGCAAGCCTGGCGGCGGTCCAGGCGGACCCGGTACTGGACGAACTGGCCGGTGTATGGGCCGGGCACGCCGCAAAAAACGAATCCATGGCCCACCGCAAAGATCTGCCGGCGTTGGCCCGGGAAAAGGGCTGGCGGTTGTTGAATGAGAATATCTATGCCGGCACCGGGCCGGTGGACGCCGCCCGTGTGCTCCGGGCCTGGAAGAACAGCCCCGGCCACTGGCGCAACCTGATGAATCCCGCCCTGACCCATGCCGGCTTGGGCGCGTCCGTCAGTGCCGGAGGAGAGACTTACGTCGTCTTCAACGGCGCGGTGCGGTAGCACTACCGGGTGGTCCGGGTTAATCCCAGGAATGCAGCTTCACTTCCTTGAAGCGCTTGAAATCCAAGTCGAAGCTGGCAATGGCAACTCCCTCGGCGAAAGCTTCTGCGGCCAGCATGGCATCGCCGAAATCCACATTTTTGGATTCCACCCGTTCCAAGGCGTCCAGAACAAGAGGCTCTTTTTCCACGAGGAAGATTCCCGTCTGGAGGAGGTTTGCCAACAGGCGGGCTGCCGCGGGACGCGGAATCTTGTAGGAGGCCCGCAAGGCGTAGAAAGCCTCGGCCAGGGTGAGAACGGATACAGCCAAATCCAGTTCCCGGCGCTCTGCCCGGGTGAAGAGTTGTCTGGCTTGGGCAGATTGGACGGGCTCGTCGTTCCTGAGAAAGCGCAGAATGACGTTGGCGTCCAGATGCAGGCGTTTCATGGTCCCGGGACAGGATTACCTGCCCCAAGCGTTCCGCGCCTTGATTTTTTCTTTGGGATCGCGGGGAGTTTGGGTTTTGGCCGAGCCAAAGAGATCCTTGAGATGGGGCGCGGGCCGGACCCTGGCCGAGCCGTCCGGGCACGATTCCCAGATCACGGTCCGGGAATTCCACTGCTTGCGGAATTTTCGGGGAACGGTGGTTTGTCCCTTACTGGTGATGGAAGTCATTACCATACTCAAAAAGTAATGCGCTGGCGAAGAATGTCAATGCTGCGAGGCAGCAGGGTGAGCAGTCGGTGGAAGCGGAATTGGGGGTTTTCGTTTCCTCGGGAAATGCTATCAAGGGATTATGAATCGGATTCCCCTGGTGGCGCTGTTTCCCTTGTTGTTGATGGCGGGATGCGGCGGCACGCCGAAGATTGACCGGGAATTGAAGGCATTGAAGGAAATGGGGAGCCCGCTGACCTTGGAGGAGATGGGGATTCCCAAGGGGAGAGTGATCCATCCGGACCGGGAAAAACTGATACAGGCGGCGGGAGAGTTGAAATCGATTCGGAAAGACACCGAAGCGCTGTACAAGTTGTCCAACAATTTACCGACAGGATCGGGATGGAAGGCGCTGGTTTATCAGCGCCAGGATGTGGATTGGAAAGTCATGAAGGAGACCGCTGAACGTCTGCGGCCCTGTCTGAACAAGTTCCCCGGCCCATTGCCTGCGGGGGAACACTACGAACTTCCAGACTACAGCCAAGGGCCGCTCACCAAACTGGACCTGCTTTCACCCGCTTTGGATTATGCCAAGACGCGGGCCAGGTTGGCCTATGTGGAAATACATGAAGGGAAGACCGGGGAGGCGGCCCGGGGCGTGGCCACGGCAAGGACAACCGTGCGTTCGATGATCCAAGGTGATTTATTGATCGAACGCTTGGTATTGGTGTCGGTGGATGGACTTCTTGCCGAAGTCACGCGGGAAATACTCGAGCATCCCAAATGCAAACTGGAGGATGTTTCGGTATTGGAAACGGCTTGGGCTGTCAGCACGACGCCTGAAGATATACGCAGAACCTGGAGAATGGAACGGGTCTGTTTCTGGCCATGGTTCCGGAAGATCTATCAAGGGGACAAACATTTGATTGATAATTTTTATACATCCATGGGTGGAGGGTCCGCCCTTAACGGAGTTCTTTGGAAATGGTGCGGATGGTTGTTTTCAGATTCGGACGGAGAGGCGTATTTGCGTTCTTTCCGGCGCCTGGAGGTGAGCTTGGGCGAGTGGTGCCGGACTGGTGACCACCGCACGGTACGACAGACGACCCGGAGCATTGAGGCGGAAATCAACGGATGGGACAGCTGGGGCCGATGCGGGCACTTGCTGACCTCCCTGGCCATGCCGGCGGTGCTCAATGCGCAGGACACCTTCGTGTTGGGCATGACCCAAGAGCAACTGGTGCGTACCGCGGTGGCGTTGAAGCACTATCAATTGAAGAATCGAGAACTACCTGCCGATCTGGAACCGTTGATACCCGGATATCTCAGCTTGGTGCCGGTCGATTGGATGGATGGTTATCCCCTGCGCTACCACAAGACCGCATCCGGGGGCTTTCTGCTCTACAGTGTTGGGCTGGATGGAGTGGATGATGGTGGAGACGGACATTCCGTGGCGGTGGTTGCCGGGAAGCCTGATTACCGCCCCAAGTCCGTCAAAGACATCTTGTGGCTGCGGACCTCTGAGGCGACCCGCTGAATCTGCCTGATTCTTTTATCGGATGATGCCGCGTTTGGTGGTGCGGACGAAGTCGACCATGTGACGGACTTCGGTGACCGAGCCGAGCTGGTCCTCGATCTTCTGCATCGCCTGGCTGGTGTTGAGGGTCTTGTCGTAGAGCAGGCGGAGGGCTTTCCGGAGGGCGGTGATGGTCTCGTCGGGGTATCCCCGGCGCTGGAGGCCGACCTGGTTGATGGCCCGGACCTCCGCGGGGTTTCCATCGGCGACACAATAAGGCGGGACGTCCTGCACGATTTTGGAGCACCCGCCGACGATGCTGTGGCGGCCGACGCGGCAGAACTGGTGCACCGCCGCCAGCCCGCTGATGATGGCGTAATCCTCCACGGTGACATGGCCGGCCAGGGTGCCGTTGTTGGAGAAAATGCAGTGGTTGCCGACGATGCAGTTGTGGGCCACGTGGGCATAGGTCAGGAAAAGATTGTCGTGCCCGATGATGGTTTTTTCCCCGATGGCGGTTCCGCGGTTGACGGTCACATATTCGCGGAACTCGTTGCGGTCGCCGACCTCGAGCAGGGTGGGCTCACCGGTGTATTTCAAATCCTGGGTTTTGCCGCCGATGGAACAGAAGGGGTGGAACAAATTGCCGGCGCCGAACGTCGAGGGTCCCTGCAGGACGACATGGGACATCAGGCGGCATCCCGGCCCGAGAGTGACGTGATCGCCAATGACACAGTAGGGTCCGGCTTCGGTGTCGGGAGGTACCACGGCACTTGGAGCAATCAGGCAGGTGGGGTGGATCATGGAAAGACCGGATGACGGAGGATGGAGGGCAGAGGACGGCGGGGGCCTGTTCCCGAACCTGAAAACTGAAATCTGAAACGGGAAACCATGATTACTGGATGGCGAAGGTCATTTCGCCTTCGGAGACGACTTCGCCGTTGACGGTGCACTGGCCGACGGCCTTGGCGATCTTGCCGCGCGACTTGGTCAGCTCGACCTGGATGATGAGGGTGTCGCCGGGCGTGACGGGTTTGCGGAACTTGATGCCATCGGCGCTCATGAAGAAGCCGATGCGGCCGGCCTCGTCCATTTTTCGCAGGAAGAGGATGCTGGCGAGCTGGGCCATGGCTTCGATCTGGAGCACGCCGGGCATGACCGGCAGGCCGGGGAAGTGGCCCTGGAAGAAGGGTTCGTTGATGGTGATGTTCTTGACCCCGACGGCTTTGTTCTCGCCCTCGAATTTGAGCACGCGGTCGATCATGAGGAAGGGATATCGGTGGGGCAGGATCTTCATCACCTGGTTGGTGTCGAGCGCGCCCTCGCCCACCGGGATGTTTTCCACCGGCATGAGGGTGGAAAGGTATTTGCGGTGGCTTTTGGCGATGGCTTTGGCCATTTCGACATTGAGCGCGTGGCTGGTCTTGGCGGCCACGATGTGGGCCTTGAGGCGGAGGGGGAAAAGGGCGAGGTCACCGACGATGTCGAGGATCTTGTGGCGGGCAAATTCCTCGGGGTAGCGCAGTGGGTCCTTGCTCAGGACGCTGTCGCCGCGGATGACGATGGCGTTTTCCAGGCTGCCGCCCTTGATCAATCCTTTTTCGAGGAGCGGCTGGACTTCCTCATAAAAAACGAAGGTGCGGGCGCGGGCGATCTCGGCGGCGTAGGTCTCGGGGGTGATCTCGGTGCTGAAATACTGCGTGAAGAAGCCGGTGTGGTTGGCGTTGGTGCAGGAGACCTTGAAGCCGTCGTGTGGGAAAGCGGCGATGTAGGACCCGTCCTTGCCCTCGACGACGATGGGTTCCTTGAGTTCGTAGGAGGTGCGGGGGGTCTCGAGGACCTTGCGTCCGGCGTGGGAGAGAAGCTGGAGGAAGATTTCCCCGCTGCCGTCGCCAATCGGGGGTTCGTTCGAGTCCATGTCGATGAAGGCGTTGTCGATGTCGCACCCGCGCAGGGCGGAGAGGAGGTGTTCGACGGTGTGGATCTTGATGCCGCCGTGGCTGAGGGTGGTCGAGCGTTCGACCTGGTTGACGAGGTCGACATGGGCGGTGAGGGTGGGCCGGTCCTTGAGGTCGACGCGGCGGAAGATGTAACCGGCGTCCGCCGGGGCGGGGCGGACAGTGAGGACGACTTTATTTCCGGTGTGGAGGGAGGAGCCTTCGACGGAGGATTCGCGTTCGAGGGTGGTTTGATAAGAGACGGGCATCGTGGGGTTGTAACACGCGAAAAATGCCATTGGCAAGCGGTGCCTTCCTTCCGTCACAAAGCCGGGGGGAGAAAACGGCCCCCGCTTGGGGGATTAACTGCGCAGATGGACCCGGGTCCGGCCGAGGGCCTCGCCGTAGCCGTAGGCCAGGGTGACGGCGGGAAATTGGCGTTTGGTCACCGGCTCGACGATCCGCTCCGAAGGCTGGAGGCGGCCTCCGGCCCAGCGTTCATGCAATTGCGACAGGCTCAGCACCTCCGTGGGGCGGTCCTGCGGGCAAAACACAAACAACATCGCATCGGTGACCATAGTCGAGGAAGACGGTAGGCAGCTTGTGTGCCAAAAGCGTTCCCTCTTGGAAAAGCTGGCAAGACTTCCGGGTGGCGGGTTTGTTCGGATCACAATGGAAGTGATCGTGACATCATTCGGACTCGCGCAACCGGGCTCATGCGGGCATGGTTTTTCCTGATGAAGACCCACCGCAAAGAACTGTGGTTCAACGTGCCCGCCCGCCGCAAGATCGTTCGCATCACCGGGGAGGTCGAGGAAGCACTGCGTGAAAGCGGCATCCGTGAGGGCTTGTGTCTGGTCAACGCCATGCACATCACCGCCTCGGTCTTCATCAACGACGACGAATCCGGGCTGCACCACGATTACGAGGTCTGGCTGGAGAAGCTGGCGCCGGAGAAGCCCCACGGGCAATACCGGCACAACGGGGCCGAGGACAATGCCGATGCCCACCTCAAACGGACCCTCATGGGCCGGGAAGTGGTGGTGGCGGTGACCGGTGGGAAACTGGACTTCGGCCCCTGGGAACAGATTTTTTACTACGAACTCGATGGCCGCAGGAAGAAGCGGGCCCTGGTGAAAATCATCGGGGAGTGAAATCTAACCAGACAAAAAGAGTTTAACCGATTCAGTCTGTTTCCGGTGTCCGGAACTTCTCCGCGGCTTTCGGGGCCTTGATTTTTTTGCGCTTCCGTTTGATCGAGAGACTGACGGCCTCGGCGTCGGGGAGGATGAATTTGCGGATTTCCAGATCTACGGCGAAGAGGGCGAAATCACGCAGGATGACGGAGGCGATATCCTCGGCCAGGGTTTCGAGGAGGCGGCGGGGCCTGGCCCTGGCCACTTCCTGGATGCGTTCGCTGATATTGAAATAATTGGTGGTGAGGTGGATGTCATCGGCGGCGGCGGCCTGGGGGACGGTCTCGGCCTTGAAGGACAGCGTGATCTCCACAACTTGCGGGCGTGCGCGTTCTTCGTCGGGAACGCCAAGGTGGCAGGGAACGCGGAGACGGTGGATGGTGATGCGATCGGACATAAAAATCCAGTTTCAGGTTTCTGGTTTCAAATTTCAGGTTTCCGATTCTTCCAAGCCTCCAAGAGAATGCGGGTGGGTTGGTTGAGGTCGAGGCTGAAGGCTTCATCGATGGAGACCCAGCGGAAGGCGTAGGCTTCGTCGTTGAGGACCACGTCGGTGCGGTCGGTCCATGCGTAGTAGTTGAGCAGGACGAAGTGGGCTGGTTTGAAAAACTCCTTCGAACCGATGCAATCCTGAACCAGGGCGAATTCGACCCGGTGGAGCGTCAGGCCGGTTTCCTCGCGGATTTCGCGATGGAGGGCGTCGAGGGCGGGTTCGTCCGTCTTGATTTTTCCTCCGGGGATGCCCCACTTGTGGCTCCATTTGTGGGTTTGGATCATGAGGGCACGGCCTGCGGGATCGAAAATGAGGGCGCCCACGGTGGCGATGGGGAATCGGTCGGGCTCGCTGCGGTGGCGGTCAAGGTGGGAGAGCAATTCGGGAAGGCCGCGGAAGACATAGTCCGGGCCACAGGCGGAGAGTTTGGCCAGCGAATCGTAGCCGGTGAGGACGGCGGCGCTGCGTATGCCGCCGTGTTTGGCCGTCTCGATGTCGTGCTGCATATCACCGACAAAGAGGGTTTCGCGGGGATCGAGGTCGTGATCGAGGAGTATCTGGTGGATGGCCTTGCGCTTGTCGAGGATCTGGACGTAGGCCCGGGTGAAGTATTCCTTGATGCCGAGCCGGGTGGCCTGGACTTCGAAGTGCTCGGCGTGGATGGTGCTGAGGAGGAAGATCTTCATCCCGCGCCCGCGGCAGTGCTCGAGGATGTCGCGCGCGCCGGGAAGGAGGGGGATGTCTTCTTGCAGGAGCTTGAAAGAGCTGTGGTAGTAGTGGTCCAACTGGACCATGGTGGCTTCAGGTAGGTGGATCTTGTAGAATTCGGTGAACGGGAGAAAAAACTTTTCCCGGAATTCCTCCGCCGACCAGGCGGGTTTGCCGTATTGGCGGAAGATCTCATTGGTGGCCTGGAGGACGGGCGCAAAGTCATCGGCCAGCGTGCCGGACCAGTCGAAGATGATGTTTTTGATGACGGACATAATTCACCGCGAAGGTCGCCAAGAACGCTAAGTCAGATGCCCACAAAAACAAGAAGCCTTCGCGAACTTCGCGTGCTTCGCGGTTAGTCCTCCCGGATTTCGACCGGGGTGGCGGGGGGGACGAGGTCGTAGAGGGCGAGGATGTCGTCGTTTTTCAAGCGGATGCAGCCGTGGCTGGCGGGGGTGCCAATTTTCTCCTCGTGGTTGGTGCCGTGGAAGTAGATGTAGCGGTTCTTGGTGTTGAGGTTGTGGGGCTCGTCACCGGCCAGCCAGAGGATACGGGTGAGGATGAGGTCGGATTCTATGGACAGCCCCGGCTGCCAGACATCGCCGGTGGGAACACGGGCCTTGAAGACAGCACCCCAAGGGGCACCGCCGCCAATTTTCTCGTCGATATGGAACAAACCGAGCGGAGTGCGGAAGCTGCCGGGGATCTCGCCGGTGCCGAACTGGGAGGTCGAGACAGGGGCGGACCAAAGAAGGGCATCGCCGTCGCGGAGTTCGACGGTCTGGCGGGCGATGGAGACATTGAGGCGGGGCATGGAGAGCAGGAGCAAAGTTGGGAACGGTCAATACAGATTGATGCGGTCGATGAGGAGACGGAGGCGGCCGTAGGCTTTGCGGTTGAAGTGGAGGCAGAGGCGGGGGAGGTGGGCGATTTCGGGTTCGTTGATTTCTTCCGGCAGGGTCGGACACATGGCCAGGGGTTCCTCGGAAACCAGGATGTCCTGGAAGTCCTCCCGCAGGCGGACGAGCGCGGCGGGGGGGATTTCCCGCTGCATGCGGATGACCAGGATGTCGCGCACGTAACGATAGGAATGGAAGTTGTAGTAGAAGGTGACGACCTCCTTGCGGGCTTCTTCGATATTGTCGGTGATCTTGATGAGGTGGAAGTCCTCCGGGGAGATGAGGCCGTCGAGGAGGAGGTGTTCGCGGAGGTAGCGTTCGAAGGTGCGCCAGAAGTTGCCCTTGGGGGCGTCGACCATGACCACCGGGACGATGGGCGCCTTGCCCGTTTGCATGAGGGTGATGGCCTCGAAACCCTCGTCCATGGTGCCGAAGCCTCCGGGGAAGAGGGCGATGGCGTTGGAGTGCTTCACGAAGTTGAGTTTGCGGGTGAAGAAGTATTTGAAGTTGATGAGCTTGGGGTCACCTTCGATGGTTTTGTTGGCGTGCTGTTCGAAAGGGAGTTGGATGTTGAGGGCGAAGCTGCGTTCCCGGCCGGCTCCGGCCTGGGCCGCACCCATGATGCCGTCTCCGCCGCCGGTGATGACCATGTAGCCGGACTCCATCATGAGACGGGCGAAGTCGTGGGCGGCCTGGAACTCGTTCCGGTGGCTGGGCGTGCGGGCGGAGCCGAAAATGGAAATTTTCCGGTTGGCGGAATAGGGTTTGAAGACGGCGTTGGCGTAGCGCAACTCCTTCATCAAGGTGTTGAACTGGCGGATGTCGCCGGGGCGGGGCTCATCCTTGATGTATTTCAGAATGGTCACGACCATCTCACGGAAAAATTCACGGTCGGTTTCTGCGCCCCAAAGGTCGAGGAGGGCGTCGATTTGTTGTTCGGCCTCGGGATGGCCGGTGGTGTATTTGCGCTCGGGCATGGGAATGGAAGTTTAAATCCAACTATAGAATCGCGCCTTTCATGGCGAGGTTTTCATGGATGCGGCGGGTGGCCCCGGCTTTGTTGAGCGTGTAAAAATGGATGCCCTGCACGCCGTGATCGATGAGGTCGCGGGTCTGTTCGGTGGCCCAGTGGGTGCCGACGCGGGCGACTTCGTCGTCGGTTTTGGCCCGTTCCACCGCACGGAGGAGACCGGCGGGGATGCGGGCACCGGCGGCCAACTCGGCCATGCGGACCATGCCGGAACGGGTGGTGATCGGCATGATGCCGGCGATGACCGGCACCCGGATACCGGCCAGTTCGCAGCGTTCGCAGAAATCGTAGAAATCCCGGTTGTCAAAGAAGAGCTGGGTGACGATGTAGTCGGCACCGGAGTCGACCTTGGCCTTGAGATGGTCCATTTCCCGGAGGCGGTTGGGAGTGCCGGGATGGCCTTCCGGAAAACCGGCCACGGCCACACCCATGTGGGGGAAACTTTTCTTGATGAAGGCGACCAAATCGGCGGCGTACGGAAAGCCGTCGGGCGCGCAGGTCCAGGGCTGGCCCTTGGGGGGATCGCCGCGAAGGGCCAGGATGTTGTGCACGCCGGCGGCGTCATAGCGCTCGAGGATGGCGCGGATTTCGTCGCGCGGGGCGTTGACGCAGGTGAGGTGGGAGACGACGGTGATGCCGGTTTCCTGCTGGATGCGGACGACGAGGTTGTGGGTGCGTTCGCGCGTGCTGCCGCCGGCACCGTAGGTCACGCTGACGTAAGAGGGTTCCAGTTCGCCCAGGTCGGAGATGGTTTGGAAGAGCGCGTCCCACTCGGCTTCGGCCTTGGGTGGGAAGAATTCGAAGCTGAACGCCGTCCGGGTGCGGGCGAGGATGTCTTTGACCAGCATGCTGGAAGGGTAGTTTATTATTTTGCGTTTGTAAGTTCTAAGTTGGAACGGATTCCCCGGCCTTTTGGAGTTCCTTGAGGCGGAGCTGGCCGCAGGCGGCGTCGATGTCGTGTCCTTTTTCCAACCGGAGAGTGACGGTGACCCCGCCGTGTTCGACGATGTCGCGGAAGGCCTCGATGACCGCCGTCTCGGGTCGTTCCCAAGGGAGGCCCTCGACGGTATTGTAGGGGATGAGGTTGACCTTGGCATCCAGCCTGCGTGCGTGCCGGACGAGGAGGCGGGCCTCTTCCGGGGCGTCATTGACTCCGCGGATGAGGATGTATTCGAAGGTGATTTTCTGCTTCTTGCGGGCGTGGAAGTAGGCGCAGGCTTCGAGCAGATCTTCCACGGGGTGCTTGCGGTTGACGGGCATGATGACGTCGCGGACGGCGTTGCTGGCGCCGTGGAGGGAGATGGCCAGGCGGAGCTGGCGGGGCTGGTCGGCCAGTTCGCGGATGCGCGGGACGACACCACTGGTGGAGATGGTGATGTGGCGGGCGCCGAGATTGATGCCGTCGGGTGCGTTGATGACGTCGATGGCGGCCATGAGATTCTGGAAATTGGCCAGGGGTTCGCCCATGCCCATGAAGACGAGGTTGTTGATGCGCTGGCCGGTATGGCGTTCGGCTTCCATGATCTGTCCGATGATTTCACCCGGGGTGAGGTGGCGTTTCCAGCCTTCGAGCCCGCTGGCGCAGAACTTGCAGCCATAGGCGCATCCGACCTGGGTGGAAACGCAGAGGGTGTGGCGGTCCGAGGTTTCGCCGTAGAGGGCGGGGGAGGCGGGGATGACCACGCACTCGATGTAATCGCCCTGGTTCAGCTTGAAGAGGAGTTTCTGTGTGGTGTCGGCGGCACCCTGGACCCGGACAAGTTCAAGGCCGCGCAGGCGGTATTTATTGGCTAGATCTTCACGCAGCGGTGCGGGGAGATTGGACATGCCGGCGAAGTCGTCGACGCGGCGGGCAAAGACCCATTCGGACAGTTGCCTGGCCCGGTAGGCGGGGGCGTCGCCGAGATTCCAATCTGCGGGCGGAACATCCAGGAGGAGTGGCCGGGGATCGGGGGGCATGGGTGGCGGAGGTTTGAGTTTTAAGAATTAAGTTTTAAGTGGAGGAGGAAAGAAGTGTCTTTCAGCTTAAACCTTACAAACTTAAATCGTAAAACTTCATTTGGCCCCCCTGCGGGCCAGGACGGCGGGGATGGTTTTGAAGAGGATCTCGAAATCGAGCCCGAGCGACCAGCGGTCGATGTATTCAAGATCCATGCGGACCCAGTCCTTGAAGTCGGAGACCTCGTTGCGGCCGCAGACCTGCCAGAGGCAGGTGAGGCCGGGTTTGACGCTCAGGCGGCGGCGCTGGGCGTTCTCGGACATGGCGAGGGTTTCGTAGACCGGAAGGGGGCGGGGGCCGACCAGGCTCATTTCGCCGCGTAGCACGTTCCAGAGCTGGGGGAGTTCATCGAGGCTGGTGGCGCGGAGCCAGCGGCCGAAGGGGGTGACGCGGGGGTCCTTGCTGATCTTGAAGACCGGCCCGGACATTTCGTTGTATTGCTGGAGTTCCTGACGGGTCTGTTCCGCATTGCTGACCATGGAGCGGAACTTGTACATGAGGAAGGGCCTTCCATAGCGCCCGCTGCGTTCCTGCCTGAAGAAGACGGGCCCGGGCGAGGTGATGCGGATGACAGCGGCGATGACGGCAAACATGGGGGAGGAGCAGACCAGAAGCGCGGCCGCACCGATGCGGTCGACGAGATTTTTCAACAGGAGTTGCCAGGAGCTGTCCGGAGTGGAGCGGAAGATGAGGACCGGAAGTCCGGCGATATAATCCACTTTCAACTGGGCCAGGGAGGTTTCAATGAATCCGGTGGTCATCCAGACCTCGATGCCTTCCTGCTCGCAGGCCTGGATGGCTTCGGTGACCTTTTGGATCGAGCCTTTGCGGATGTCGAAGATGACGAGTTCGATGGAGCCTTGGTGAAGGCGGTCGATGAAGCCGGCAAGGTCGAAGTTCTCCAGGCTCATTTCGTCGGCGACGCGGAAGGCGAATTCGGGATGGCTGTCGAGGTATTCGGGCCAGGTGGTGGAGCCGGGGCGGTCGCTGACCACCATGAGGCTGTGGCGGTGGGCGCCGCCCTCGGCGATGCGCAGGCGCCACCAGCGGGTGACGAATTCCCGAAGGCAGAGGCAGGCGGCGTAGGTGGGGACGAAGATGATGAAGACCAGCCGGCTCAGTTGGACCTGGATGAGGAACTGGGTGACAACCATGAGCAGGAAAAGGATGAGCGAGGCCTGGAGGGCGAGATTGACGACGTGGGAGAGATGTTGCTTGACGCTCTGGCTGTAAAAATTGAGCCGGAAGAGGATGAGGGGGGAGGCGGCCAAAAGGAGGGGAAGGAACTTGGCATACATGCTGAAACTGCCGATGTAGTTCAGTTCGAAGGCGGGCAGGTAGGGCAGGAGCCAGTCGCGGATGCCGAAGGCGACGGCAAAGGCCAGGCAGGCCAGCATGCTGTCGAGGCATTGAAGGCCCAGGCGGTGTTGGCGTGCGTGGTCCAGAAGCATAAGGCGCGGGCGCCTATTCTGTCCCTACCGATCAAAGCGTCAAGGGGGTTTGCGGATTGCCGTAAAGCGTGTCCTCCCGCAAAGTGCACACCATGAAAGCGCGCTGGCTGGTCCGTGGGGATTGGGATGGTTTTTTTGGTCTTTTCATCGACAACATCCTGCAACTGCTGCTCATCCTGAGCCTTTGTCCATTGGCCGCTGGGATTCCGGCCACATTTGTGGTTTCGACCATCCTGCCGGGGGCGGCGGTGTCGATCTTGGTGGGCAATCTCTTTTATGCGTGGCAGGCGCGGCGACTGGCAGAGGCCAGCGGGCGTCAGGATGTGACGGCACTGCCCTATGGGATCAACACGCCATCGTTGGTGGCCTTCATTTTCCTGATCATGGGGCCTGTCTACCGCGAAAGCGGAGACCCGATGCTGGCATGGAAAGCGGGTTTGGCGGCCTGTTTCTTGAGCGGGTTGATGGAACTGGGGGGGGCCTTCGTAGGAGATTGGCTGCGGCGCAACACCCCGCGGGCGGCACTGCTGGCCTCGCTGGCCGGGGTGGCGGTCACCTTCATCGCGATGGGATTCGTTTTCCAAATTTTCGCCTCACCGGCGGTGGCCCTGATCCCGATGTTGATGATTGTGGCGGTTTATGCGTCGAAATCGAAACTTCCGTTCGGCATACCCGGAGGACTGGCGGCGGTGCTGGTCGGGGTTCTCCTTTCCTGGGCTTTGCGCTGGGCGGGATACGGAAGCTCGGGGATTCCGGCAGAGGCGTCGTCCCTGTCCGGGCCGGCCTGGCATCTGCCGGTGTGGTCCGGGTCCGAGTTGTTTTCCTTTCTCGGGGGACCCGATGGATGGAAGTATTTGTCAATCATCGTGCCGATGGGGCTCTTCAATGTGATTGGTTCCCTCCAGTGTTTGGAAAGTGCGGAGGCCGCAGGCGACCGGTTCCCCACGCGATCCTCGCTGGCGGTGAACGGGCTGGGAACCCTGGCGGCCTGTCTGTTTGGCAGCGCTTTCCCGACCACCATCTATATCGGCCATCCGGGTTGGAAGAACATGGGCGCAAGATCGGGCTACTCGATCCTGAACGGTCTGGTCATCACCGCACTGTGTCTGGCGGGAGGGGTTGGCTGGGTGTTGCAGGTGGTGCCGCTGGAGGCCACCCTGGGGATCGTGCTTTGGATCGGTTTGATCATTCTGGCACAGGCTTTCCAAGAAACACCGGCCCGGCACGCCCTGGCCGTGGGGCTGGGTTTGCTGCCCGCCCTCGCCGCCTGGGCTTTGCTTTTGATTGAAACCACCCTGAGGACGGCGGGGACCACGTTGACGGCGACGATTGATCGATTCGGGGCGGAACTTTACATCAAGGGGGTGTTGTCGTTGAGCCAGGGATTCCTGCTCACATCCATGCTGCTGGCCAGCATTCTGGTGCATGTGATCGAACGGCGGTTCATTCTGGCGGCGGTCTGGTGCACGGCAGCGGGGGTGTTGTCGTCCCTCGGTCTCATCCATGCCTACAAAATCGGTCCCGTGGGTGTGGAAAACCATTTTGGTGTCTGGGTGGCGCCCGATTTTGCCCTGTCTTACTTTGCCGCCGCCGGGGTTTTTTTGTTGTTCAAGCGGTGGTCAACAACCACCTGAGCCGGGGATCTTGGCAAAAAAAGGGCCGCCCTGATGGGCGGCCCTGGAAGAGGCGAGCGAGGCGGATGCGGCGGGAGGATTACTTTTTAGCTCCAGCGTAAAGCTTTCCAACTTCGTCCCAATTCAGCACGTTCCAGACGGCCTTGAGGTAGTCCGGGCGCTTGTTCTGGTATTTGAGGTAATAGGCGTGCTCCCAGACATCGATCCCGAGGATGGGGGTGAGGCCGTCCATGACCGGGCTGTCCTGGTTGGGGGTGGAGACGACCGCGAGTTTGCCCGTGGCATCGACGATCAACCAAGACCAGCCGCTGCCGAAGCGCTTGATGCCGGCGTCCTCGATTTTGGCCTTCAAGTCGTCGAGGCTGCCGAAAGCGGCCTTGATGTCATCGGCGAGTTTGCCCGTGGGTTCCTTGGAGCCGCCGGGGGTGAGGATATTCCAGAAGAGGGTGTGGTTGGCGTGACCGCCACCGTTGTTGCGGACGGCGCCGCGGATGGCTTCGGGAACCGAGTTGAGGTTGCGGATCAGATCCTCGATGGACTTGGAAGCCAGTTCGGGGGCCGATTCCAGTGCTTTGTTGAGGTTGTTGACGTAGGCGGCATGGTGTTTGCCGTGATGGATTTCCATCGTCTGGGTGTCGATGTGGGGCTCGAGGGCGTTTGTGGCAAAGCCGAGTTCGGGAAGGGTATAAGCCATGGGTTCTCCTGTTTGTGGGTTGGATGGACAAGCTAGTCCACGCAGGAAGTCTGGCAAGTCCTGGGTTGGAATCTCTGGAACGGGCGCTAGCGTGGGATGCCCATGGAGCCTGCTTCCGAATGTCCCCCTCGCCTGGTTTACGAAACGCACAGCCACACCCCCCTGTGCAAGCATGCCGAGGGCGAACCGGAGGATTATGCCCGCCGGGCCTGGGAGCGGGGTATGAAGGGGTTGACCATCACCTGTCACGGCCCGCTCCCTGACGATTTGTCGGCATCGGTGCGGATGACCCCTGAGCAGTTCCCCCAATACCTCGATTTGGTGGCTGGGGCGCGCGAAGTTTGGGCGGGACGGGTGGATGTCCTCCTCGGTTTGGAGAGTGACTACCTTCCGGGATTGGAAGATTGGATTGAAGCGCTGCACAAGCGGGCGGATTTCCATTACGTCCTGGGGTCGGTCCATCCGCACATCCGGGAATACCGGGAGCGGTATTATTCTTCCGGCTGGGCGGATTTTCACCGGGGCTACTTTGGGCATCTGGCGGATGCAGCCGAGACGGGTCTGTTTGATTGTCTGGCCCACCCCGACATCGTGAAAAACCTGGGTCCGGCGGAATGGGATATCGATGCGTTGATGTCCGACATCCGGCGGGCGTTGGACCGGATTGCGGCCACCGGTATCGCGATGGAACTCAACACCTCCGGAGTGAACAAAGTGGTGCCGGAAATGAACCCGGCACCGCAGATCCTGCGGGAGATGTACCTGCGCGGAATCCCGGTGGTGGTGGGGGCTGACGCCCATGTGCCGGAAAGGGTGGGTGACGGCTATGCCCGGGCCTACGACCACCTGGAAGCGGCGGGATACGACCGGGTGCACCACTTCATTGGCCGGCAGAAGCAGTCTCTGGCGATCACCGAGGCCCGCCTCTCCCTGCAGGCCGCCTGACTGGGGTTGGCCCCGCTTGCATCCCGGTTCGGGGCCGCTTATAAACGGAAACTCCTGTATGCGCTCCGCCAAAAAACCTCCTGTATCCCCCGTCCGTCCCATCCAAAAACTTCTGGCGGCGAACCGGAACGAAATCGCGATCCGTATCTTCCGTTCGGCCACAGAATTGGGTCTGCGCACGGTCGCGGTTTATGCCCAGGAGGACCGCTTTTCCATCCACCGGTTCAAGGCGGACGAGGCCTATCTTCTCGATGCCCACAAAGGACCTGTCGGCGCCTACCTGGACATCCCCGGCATCGTGCAGGTGGCCAAGGACCACGGGGTGGACGCCATCCATCCGGGTTATGGCTTTCTCTCCGAGAATGCCGCCTTCGCCCGCGCCTGCGCCGAAGCCGGGATCACCTTCGTCGGCCCGCGGCCGGAACTTCTGGAATTGATGGGCGACAAGGTGGCGGCGCGGGCCTTGGTCAAGAAGCTCGGCGTGCCGACCCTACCCGGCACTGATGAACCGGTTTCCGATCGGGCCAAGGCGCTTAAACTGGCCAAGGAGATCGGCTTTCCTTTGATCATCAAGGCGGCCTTTGGTGGGGGCGGGCGCGGCATGCGCGTGGTTCACAAGGCGGTCGATCTCTCCCGATTGTTGGATGAGGCCTGCAATGAAGCCGAGCGCGCATTCGGGAACGCGGCGGTTTTCCTGGAAAAGTTCATTCCCAAGGCCAAACACATCGAGGTCCAGATCCTGGGCGACCGGCACGGCCAGGTGGTGCATCTTTATGAGCGGGATTGCTCGGTGCAGCGCCGACACCAGAAGGTGATCGAGATGGCGCCATCGGTGGGTGTGGATGAGTCCGTGCGGCGCGAGCTTTGGGACGCCTCGGTGCGCATCGCCCGGGAAACCCGCTACGATAACGCCGGAACGATTGAGTTCCTTTACGATGTCGATTCCAAGGAATGGTTCTTCATCGAGATGAATCCGCGCATCCAGGTCGAGCACACGGTGACCGAGGAGATCACCAACATCGATATCGTGCGTTCGCAGATCCTGGTGGCCCAGGGGCATGCCCTGCATGGGCCGGAGGTATCCCTGCCCCAACAGGACCAGATCCCCTGTTTCGGCCATGCGGTGCAGTGCCGCGTGACCACGGAGGACCCCGAGAACGGTTTCACCCCCGACTACGGGGAAATCCTCACCTACCGCTCATCGGCAGGCTTCGGCATCCGCCTGGACGGTGGGATGGGCAGCGCGGGCACGGTGATCACACCTTTCTACGACTCCCTGCTGGTCAAGGTGACCGGGCGGGGCCGGACCTACCACCAGGCCCTAGGCCGCCTGGAGCGGGCCCTGCGTGAATTCCGCATCCGTGGCGTCAAAACGAACATCCCCTTCCTGGAAAATGTCCTGGCCAACGAACAGTTCCGCCGTGGCGAGGCGACGACCCGGTTGATCGATACCACCCCGGAGTTGTTCCACTTCCGTCCACGCAAGGACCGGGCGAGCAAGCTGCTGTCATTCCTCGGCGATGTCATCGTCAACGGCAATCCTCATGCCAAGGGATACCGCCCCTCTGGGCCGCTGCCCGCGCCGCCGCTGCCTGCATGGAATCACCGCCAGGCACCCCTTCCCGGCACACGGCAGATCCTGCTGGAGCGCGGCGCGGAGGGTTTTGCCCAATGGGTTCTGGAACAAAAGAAGCTCCTGGTGACCGACACCACCTTCCGGGACGCCCACCAATCGTTGATGGCCACGAGGGTGCGCAGCCGGGACATGCTGGTGGTGGCCGCTGCCATGGCGCGCCGCACCCCCGATCTCTTCAGCCTGGAAATGTGGGGCGGGGCGACCTTTGACACCGCCATGCGGTTCCTGCGCGAAGATCCGTGGGATCGGCTGCGCCAGTTGCGCGAACGTGTGCCCAACATTTGCTTCCAAATGCTTTTCCGCGGCAGCAACGCGGTGGGTTATTCCAATTACCCTGACAACGTGGTCCGCGGATTTGTCAAGCATGCCGCCGCCGCCGGCATGGACATCTTCCGCATCTTCGACTCACTGAACTACCTGCCCAATCTGGCCCCGGCCATGGAGGCGGTCCGCGGCACCCACGGCGTCTGCGAGGGAACGATCTGCTACACCGGCGACATCCTGGATCCCCGGCGGACCAAGTATTCGCTCAAGTATTACCTCAATCTGGCCCGCGAACTGCAAAAGATGGGGGCGCACATGATTGCCATCAAGGACATGGCCGGTCTGTGCCGCCCCTACGCCGCCCATGCCCTGGTCAAGGCCCTGAAAGAGGAAATCGGCCTGCCGGTGCACTTCCATACCCACGACACCAGTGGGATCAATGCCGCCTCCGTCCTCCAGGCCAGTGATGCCGGCGTGGACGTGGTCGACCTGGCGATCGCCTCCATGTCCGGTTCGACCAGCCAGCCCAACTTGAATTCCGTGGTGGCCGCGCTCCAACGCACGCGGCGTGACACCGGGCTGGACCTGGCCGCGCTCAATGAATACGCCGATTACTGGGAAACCGTGCGGGAGTATTACCGGCCTTTTGACACCGCCCCCAAGACCGGATCGGCGGAAGTTTACCTCCATGAGATGCCCGGCGGGCAATACACCAATCTCAAGGAACAGGCCGCCAGCATGGAAATCGGCCACCGCTGGCCGGAGATCGCCCAGACTTACGCCGAAGTGAACCAGCTTTTTGGCGACATCGTCAAGGTCACTCCCTCCAGCAAAGTGGTAGGAGACATGACCATGTTCCTCATCACACGCGGGATCAGGGCTTCCGATATCCCCAACCTGCCCCCGGGCACGGCCTTCCCGGAATCGGTCATCGACATGTTGGCGGGCGGCCTGGGCCAGCCCGTGGGCGGATGGCCCAAGCATCTCCAGCGACTGGTTTTGGGTAAACAGAAGCCCCTTACCGGACGCCCGGGCAGCCGGACCAAGGCGGTGAACCTCAAGGAAGTGCGCGAAGAACTCGCGGGCAAGTTGCGTCACGAGCCCAGCGACGACGAACTTTACAGCTACCTGATGTATCCGGCGGTGTTCCTCGAGTTCGCCAAATTCACCAGGGATTTCGGGGACGTTTCGGTCCTGCCCACCCCGGCCTTCTTCTACGGATTATTCCCGAAGGAGGAAATCAACCTCGAACTCGAGGAGGGCAAGACCCTCTTCATCAGTCTGGCCAATGTCAGCGACCCCGACGCCGAGGGCCGGCGGTTGGTGTCTTTTGAGTTGAATGGGCTGGCCCGGGGCACCAGCGTCGTCGACCGGACGATCAAACCCAAGACGCAGGCCCGCCGCAAGGCCGATCCCTCCGACCCCTTGCAGGTGGCCGCACCGATTCCCGGCATGGTCACTTCGATGGCGGTGGGTGTGGGCACCAAGGTTTCCGTGGGGGACAAGCTCCTGACCCTGGAAGCGATGAAGATGGTGACCACGCTCAACGCCTCCGCCGAAGGGGTCGTCGATGCGGTCTGCGTGAAGGTCGGGGAAACCGTGGAGAGCAAAGACCTGGTCATCCAACTCCGCAAGGGCTGAGTTGGGGGGCGTTTCAGCTTTCTTCCATGGCCCGGAGCACCGCGGCAAACAATTCCTCAGGCGGCAGGCTCTTGCTGACATATCCCTTGGCCCCGGCCTCGAGGGACTTTTGCATCAACTTCTCGTCATAGCCCAGCCCGGTGAGCATGACCACGGGCACCTTGGGAGAAAGTTGGTGGATGATGGGCACCAGACGGGTGCCATCCGTGTCCTTGAGCCGGATATCAAGCACGACCACATCCAGAGGATGGTGGGTCAGGTGTTTTTCCGCTTGCAGGGCGTCCGAGGCCGTGTCGACGTCGAATCCCTTTCCCTTGAAATACATGCTCAGGAAACTGACCACGTAGTGGTCATCGTCGATGATGAGCACCCTTCGTTTTTTGGTCGCGTGTGAATCCACTGCGACTCGATACTAAAGTTGGAGATGCCCGGGGCGCAAGCAAGTTTCTAGGCAGAAAGGGCTGCGGTGGTCAGGGTTGGGCCGGCTGGGTCCCTGTCTTGCTGTCTTCCTTCTTTTTGCCCGGGGTCAGATTCGGCAGAAGGCTTTCCAACGACAGGGGGTCGGGTGCGGGCGCGGCTTTTTCCGGCTGGAATTCCTGCGACATGCTGTTGAGGGCGGAGGCATCGATGGCTCCGATCGAGGCGATCTCCTCTTTTTTGACCCAGCCGAGTTCGACCATGCTGTCGGCAAAGGCCGCATTCATCCCGCCTGGATAGATGCTGAATGCCGATTGGATCAGCTCACGGCCTTTGCTCTCGCGGCCTTCCTTGAATTCGACGGCGGCTTGGGCGAAGTAATAAAAAGGATTCGAGATGGTTGGCTGGAGGTTCTCAACCGTTTTGCGCGCGGATCCGGGGTCGGCCCCGAGGAGTTCACAGAGAAAGACTTTGTAGCGGCCGAGGGCGTTGTTTTCGTTGCCTGGCAATTGGAGAAATTTGCGGAAAGTGTCGCGGGATTTGCCGTAGTCCTTGCGGAGGAAGCTGACCTCGGCGGAATTGAAAGTCGCGATGGCATTGCTCGGGTCTTTCTGGAGGATGCGGGCAAAGGAAGCCTCGGCCCCGTCGAAGTTCTTCTTCCGCACATTGACCGCTCCCTGGATGTTGAGGGCGGGGGCATTGTCGGGATCTTTGGCCAGAAGCTCGTTGATTTTTTGCAGGGCCCCGTCGAGATCGGCCTGGTTCATCAGATTGATCGCCTCGGCATAGAGGATTTCAGTGGGCGATGGGGTGGCTTCGGGATTCTGTCCCCATAGCGTGAGTGGGGGGAGCATGAGGAAGGGACCGAGGATCAGTGCGGTCAGGAAGGGCTTCAAGGGCATGGACGGAACTTATCATATCCGGGATTTGAGACAATGGCTAATCCCCCCGATCCCCGCTTGCCAAAGGGGCCCGGGGTGGTTATGGGTGGGGCGTGAATCAAGCCCTTTGCATGGCGGCAAGCTGGCTGGTTCTGGCCGCGACACCCGTCCCGGCCGCCGAACCTGCGGTGGGAAACGACGACGCCTACCAAGAAGCATTCGTCGCCTTCAAGTCGGGCCATTTCGACGAAGCCTTGCACCGGGTGGATGCGTTGTTGCTGAAAGCCCCGCCCCCGGCACGGGTCTTGGAATTGAAAGGCCGGATCTTGCACCGGATGGGTTCGCCGGACAAAGCCGAGGGCTTTTTCTTCATGGCTTTGGAGCGTGATCCCGAATTGGTTTCGGCCCATTTTCATCTGGGCGAGGCCGCCTTCCGTCGCAAGGAATGGAGCGACGCCCTGCAATATTACCTGGTGCATTTGAAGAAAGTCCCTGGTGCCAAAGCCACCCTCCTCAAGGTGGTCTACTGCCAGATCGCTTCCGACCAACTGACCCAGGCGGCCCAGTTCATCCTCGGCCTGGATCCTTCCGACGAATACGAACCGGGTTATTACTTCGCCCGGGCCGCCCTGGCCTTGGCCTCGGGCAAGGAAAAGGAGGCTGCCGACGCGCTGGCCCAGGCGCGCACCATTTACGGAAATGAGGTCTTTTTCAGCTACGAGCCCGATTTCCTCTTCCTGCGCAAGAACGTCACCTGGCCCAAGCCCGGCAAATAACGCATTGCCAAAGACCCCCTCTTTGGAGATATTTTCCCCTTCGCCATCACCATCCCCGGTCCGGGGATCGGCTCGGCACGACGGCGGAGTAGCCAAGTGGTAAGGCAGGGCTCTGCAAAAGCCCCATTCGGCGGTTCGATTCCGCCCTCCGCCTTCGTGAGCGGACGCCCACTACGGCGGACACGTCCGCCCTGAATACCGAAGGCGCCCGCCGTAGCCTTGGCGTAGGCGGGAGGTGGGTCCAGCCGCGCAGGGGAGGAGTGATCTGCGACTTGGTTTGGTAGGTTCCCTTCTGAAAGGAAACGGAGACCGCACCACGAACCTTCGTGAGCGGACGCCCACTATGGCGGACTTGTCCGCCCGGGTTCACGCTCCAGCCTGCTTTCCAAGCCGCACCGCACCGACTCCGGAATCCGTTTCCAGATTTCTTCGGCCACCACCCGCGGACGCATGGTGGACACGTCGACGATGGTGTCGGCTTCTTCATAGTAGGCCTTCCGTGCTGTCTCCAGGTCGCGCAAAACCTGCAGGGGGTCTGGCTTTTGCAAGAGCGGCCGCGAGGTGTCCCGCTTCAAGCGTTGGTAGAGCACTTCGGGTGAGGCACGCAGGTAGACGATGTATCCGGACGCACGCAATGCGGCCCGGTTCTCCGGCAGGACCACCACACCCCCGCCTGTGGAAAGGATGGCCGGTCTTTCGTCGGCCAGAACCCCGGCCAAGACCTCGCGTTCGAATTCACGGAAGCGCGCCTCGCCCCATTCGGCGAAGAGGGCGGAAACGGTCTTCCGCATACGCCCTTCGATGGCGGCGTCGGTGTCGATGTAGGGGGCACCGCTGCGGGCGGCCAGGGCGCGGCCCACGCTGCTCTTGCCCGACCCCATCATGCCGACCAGCACCAAGTGCCGCGTTGTCCTGGATTGTGGCATGGGGGAAACTGTCGCGCCAAATTTGTGGCAGGAAAAGGATTTCCCGAAACCGTGCCGGCGTTTTTTTCGTTCGCCACACCCCCCGCCCTGTGGCATGACCATCCCCGTGCCCAATTCATTCGGTCATCTCTTCCGCATCACCACCTTCGGGGAATCGCACGGAGGTGGAGTCGGCGTGGTGGTCGACGGCTGCCCACCCCGCATCCCCCTCAAGCCCGAACAGATCCAAACCGATCTCGACCGCCGGCGCCCCGGCCAGAGCGCCATCACCACCCCGCGCAAGGAGGCCGACCGCTGCGAAATCCTCTCCGGTGTCTTCCAGGGCAAAACCACCGGCACCCCCATCGCCGTCCTCGTGCGCAACGAGGATGCCCGTCCCGAAGCTTACCGCGAAATGGAAACCCTCTTTCGTCCCTCGCACGCCGATTTCACCTACCAGGCCAAATTCGGCATCCGCAACCACGAAGGCGGGGGCCGCTCCTCCGCCCGCGAGACCATCGGCCGTGTCGCCGGGGCCGCTGTGGCCAAACAGGTTTTCCGCAAGTTCCTGCCCAAATTGGAAGTCGTGGCCTACGTCCGCCAAGTGCACAAACTCACCGCCAAGGTCGATCCCGGCGCCGTATCCTTCGCCGAGGTCGAATCCAACATCGTCCGCTGGCCGGACGCCCGGGATGCCGAACGCGTGGTGAAGCTGATCCAGCGCGCCCGCGCCCGCGGGGATTCCCTCGGGGGCATCATCGAGTGCGTCGTCCGCAAATGCCCGGCGGGCCTGGGCGAACCCGTCTTTGACCGCCTCGAGGCCGATCTGGCCAAGGCCATGCTGAGCCTGCCCGCCACCAAGGGCTTCGAGATCGGTTCCGGCTTCGCCTGCGCCACCCAGACCGGTTCCGAGCACAACGATGCCTTCGTCAAACGGGGCGGGCGGGTCCGCACCTTGACCAACCGCAGCGGCGGCGTTCAGGGCGGGATCAGCAACGGTGAGGACATCGTTTTCCGCGTGGCCTTCAAGCCGGTGGCCACCATCGCCCAAGCCCAGCAAACCGTCTCGGTGGCCGGCAAGGCCGGGGTGCTCAAGGCCCGCGGCCGCCATGATCCCTGCGTCCTCCCCCGGGCCGTGCCCATGGTCGAGGCCATGACCCACCTCGTCCTGGTCGACCACTTCCTCCGCCAGCGGGCCCAGAATGCTTAGAGCCTATCCGGATAGGCTCTAAGCCGGAGAAAAGCACTTCACCGCAAGGGGCGCTAAGAACGCGAAGCTGAAACTTTTGGCGTTGAGGGTTTTAGATAGCAGTTCAACCGCATTGCAGATGAATGGGGATTGACTGACCGGTGAGACGATATGTTACCTGTTAAAAGTCCAATGACTTCGCGTTCTTCGCGCCCTTTGCGGTGAAACGCATTTCCCGGCTCAAGGCGATTTGATCACTGCCCAATAGGCGTCCATCCAGGTCGATCCGCCCAGCATCCAAATCATCGCCGCCGCCACCAGGTAGGGCCCGAAGGGGATGGGAACGCCCCACCGGCCCCGCCGGGCCAGGATCATGGCCAGGCCGAAGGAGGCCCCCAGCATCGAGGAGACGGCGACGATGAACAACACCGCCTCCCAACCGAGGAAGGCGCCCATCGCCCCAAGCAATTTCACATCGCCCATGCCCATGGCATCCTTCTTCATCACCGCCGTGCCGATCATGGCGATGAGCAGAAGGCCGCCCGCGCCGATGAGCAGGCCGAAGAACGAAAGCCCCAGCCCGCCCCACCAAAAGCGCGCGCCCTGGAGCGCGGGGCACAGCGCGCTGGCCAGCAGACCCGCCACACACCCGCCCAGCGAGATTTCATCCGGGATGATGAAGTGGTCGAGGTCGATGAAGGCCGCCACCAAAAGAGAGCAGCCGAAAGCGGTCAGGAGGAGGGCCTGCAGGGGATCGGCCCCCTGCACGCGCCAGACGGCGGCGAACCAGCCCGCGGTCAGCAGTTCCACAATGGGGTAGCGGGCGGAAAGCTTGACCAGTCCGCAGCCGCAACGGCCCCGCTGGGCCAGCCAGCTCAGGACGGGGAGGTTGCGCCACCAGGGAAGGACGATCCCGCAGGCGAAACACCGTGAAGCAGGCAGCGTGATGGACCGCCCCAACGGCATGCGGAAGATGCAGACATTGAGAAACGACCCGATGCAGAGGCCGACGGCAATGACAAAAACGAAGGGGAGAAATCCGGACATAGGAGTAAGTCGCCATTCAAAACGAGCTTCCGCAAACCCCAAGCAAAATCAGCAAGACCCCCTCTGTGTAAGTCTTAGAAATGCAGTCGAATCACAGAGAGCACACAGGCATAAGAGGGAAATGAGTGGAGGGCTATCGGCTGTCAGCCATCAGCTTTAGGCTTCCCAGAGGGCCGAAGCGCCAGGGAACCGCGCGGCGACTTCTGCTATCTTCACCCTGTAGGGGAAGCGGGCCGCGTCCCAGGCCATTAAGTCATCCGCCTCTCCCAACTAGAAATCAGAAACAGGAAACCAGAAACCAAAAACACCCCTTCTCTTGTGGAAAGACGATCTCCCCAAAAAGCTGTGCGGGATTGCCGGGTATGCTAGAACGAAAATCAGCATGGGACTTGCGAAGCAAAAGGGGCTGGCGGGTGGAGGAATGGAATGGATTTGAAAGTATCGAAATCTGTCAAAATTTCAGGTGTAGACCCTGTGAGCCATTGACACCGCCTCGAATGGTTCGGGGAACCATATTGCGGCAATGTGCATTTTGGTCCGATATCAGGAAACCTTTTCGAGCGAATCCTCGGTATGATTTGCACCCCGCCGCGATGAAGTTAGACGCAGGCTGAAAACTAAGTGTTTGGATGATTCAACTGAACATACCGAAATATATTCCATGCGGCATTGCCGCAATGAATCTATTTCTGTATTAACTTTGGTGTCAAAATGCACGACTCTATCACCAGCGAACGCCATCAGCGATTGTTCAATGATGTTTTAAGCAGCATCGGACGGCTTGGCTATCGCGGGTCGCTGCTAAAGCGCGATTACCAGTTCACCGACTGGTTCTGCTCGACTGCGGAACAATCCACGATTCCGGCGGCGGCGTTTGGTCGAACGCCTGTGGACTATGACTCGGCATGCATTGCGGTGTTTTTTCAAAACGGCGAAAGCCCGCCACTCCGTTACCGTGCTCTTGGAGCGCCATTTGCGATTGAAGTTCAGGAAAGCGGAATTGTCCCATGGTTCATCGGGCATGGTACAGACAGCACAAGACAGGCAGCTAAACGAATTCCCCCTGATGCAGTGGACCGTTTCTTCAGCGATGTCGCACAGAAATGGAGTCCAGCGGAGGTGATGCGAGCGAAGAACATTGGCAAGCCAGTCGGCCCGACAGAAATTGACTGGGTGGATCATGGTCTGATTCCCGCACTGGAAAAGGAAATCAGCGGCAAGCTCGACCGTCTGTTGCGCGAGGCATTGACCGCAGGGCAGAAGGCATACCGTAGGAGCACCGGGCAGGCTGTGGAAATTGAGGCGCTTTATCGGCTCGTCTTCCGATTCGTCGCGGCAAAAGTGTTTCATGACCGGCGTGTGCCAGGGTTCATTCAGTTGGATGCGAATGAAAATGCCCGGCACGTGCTTCAATCCGTGTGCAGCTTTTACAAAGAGCCAAACAACCATGTCACTGACCAAGCCACACAGGAAGCCGTCGCCGCTGCGCTATGGACGAAGCTTGGTTTTCAAAATCTCTCCGTGGACGCGCTCGCGCTTATCGCCGAGGACACTCTGGTGGATGGCGATCTGCGGAGGCAACATGGTATCCATAGCACACCGCGCAGCATCGCCCGCTATATTGTTGAGCACCTGCCCATCAGTGACATCGTGGAAGATGAGCGCCGCATCGTTGAGCCCTGCTCGGGCCACGGAGTTTTTTTGGTTGCCGCGCTCAAGCGATTGCGCGATCTGCTTGGACCAGATTGGACGGAGCAGGAACGTCACTGCTACTTCATCAAAAATCTCCATGGCTACGAGCAAGACGCGTTTGCACGCGAAGTTTGCAAGTTGAGTCTCACGCTGGCAGACTTCCCTAATCCAAACGGATGGAATGTGCATCCAGCGGACGTGTTCACGTCTCGCAAGTTTGTCGATGCGCTCGCTGAAGCTCGCGTGGTGCTCTGCAATCCACCTTTCGAAAACTTTAAGCCGAAAGAAAAAGCTCGATACGGTTCATTCGTCGGCACATCCAAACCGCACGATGTTTTGCAGCGCACGCTGCGTTACTGCCACAAGGATGCTTGCCTCGGATTTGTTTTGCCCCGTGCTTTTATAGATGGACAGAGTTACCGGCAAATCCGTCGGGAGCTGTTAGAGCGGTTTTCAGCTATCGATTTAGTTGCATTGCCCGACAAAGTTTTTCGCCATGCCGAAGTCGAGACAGTCTTGCTGTTAGCACATTCGCCCGAACCGCATGACCGTACTCGCGTCAATTTCAGCGAAGTATTGCAACGCCAGCGCAATCATTTTCTAGAAACTGGTGAAGTTAGTCGAATAGACACGACTTCATTCGATGCGGCGGCAGCAGAAATCAAAGGTCTTCACGTTCCAGTAATGCAGGAGATTTGGGAGCGGCTGGCACATTTGCCAAAGTTAGGCTCAATCGCGGAGATTCATCGTGGCGTGGAGTGGCAGCCCCCGTTTGACCAGACAAAATACATTTCGGAAAAAGAACGTCCGGGTTGGCTGCGTGGTTTGCTCAATGTAGAACAGGGGCTTGAAGCGTTTTCTCCTCCAAAAGCTTGCTGGCTGAACCCAAATCCGAAGCACCAACGAGGTGGCGCTTGGTCTCTTTCTTGGGAAAAAGCAAAAGTCATTGCTAATGCAGCGACTAAATCTAGGACAAGTTGGCGGCTTGCAGCAGCACCTGACACGTCGGAATTGGTTTGCACACAAAGATATCACTGCCTGTGGCCGCTGAATGGATGGAGCGTAAACGCATTGGCTGCTTTGCTCAATTCACCAGTCGCATCTGCATTTATTGCATCGCGCGAGAACAAACGTGACGTTCGCATAGTTACTTTGTTGGAGTGCCCTGTTCCCCAACTTGACCAAAACGACATGATTGTCCTCGAAGGACTTGTGGACGATTATATGGCCGCGCTCAACGACAAGCCTGAAGCCCGTTTTGAACTATGGGGCGGCGGAAGCTGGGAGCAACGAGCGAAAAAGATACTGCTCCAGATGGATGCACTCATCCTCAAAGGCTACAGTCTTCCGCCATGGCTGGAGCGTCGGCTGCTGGATTTCTTCCGTAGTGAACGGCGACCCGTGCCTTTCGACTTCGGTGATTATTTTCCGGCAGACTTCACCGCGAACATCCCTCTCTGGCGCTACGTCTCATCTGCATTCCAATCCAGCCGCACGGACTTGATTCGTCCGTTCATCCCGAAGTTCAACGACCCGGCTGTGACCGAGGCATTGGAGGAGTTCTAACCGATGAGCGACGTCTACCTCCTTGATACCAACGTTATCTCCGATCTCACGGACGAGACACGCACGGGGCATGCCTCGCTCAACGCCCGTTTCGCGTCCGTCCAGGACCAGGTGCTTCTACCCAGTATGGCTGTTGGCGAAATCCGCTTCGGCTTCGCCAAAGCGCCCAATCTCCGTCCTGACAAACGCGCAACGATTAACACTTTCATTGCTCGCTTTGACCAAGTGCCGTTCGACAAGGATTGTGTAGAGCCTTACGCAATTGTCCGTGCGGAGCTTTTCAAGATGCACGGAACGCCGGATGGGAAGCGCTCGAAATTTATTGAAAAACATCCCGAAGATCTGGCCGAAAAAATCACCGGAAAAGAACTCGGCATTGATGAACCCGACCTCATCATCGCCAGCATTGCGATGGCGATGAATTTGATTCTCGTTACCAGCGATGCCAAATTAGGAATGAACCGTGTAAAAGAAGCGGCTGAAAATGTTTTCCATGACGGTAAGTTTCCGGTTCGACTGAGAATTGAAAACTGGTCATCAGCCTAACTTCTTGCGCATGCGCAAAGTATCGGCCCTGCTTGTGGTCACTTTTATCAGCTGAAAAAATAAGAGACCCATGGCAGAACCCCTGAAAAACGCCTTCGGGCCGGAAGTTGCCGCGGGGATTGCCCGGCAGATTCTTCGGGTCCATCGAGCTTTTCCTATCCAACCTTTCCTGCGCGATGTCCGGAAGGGCTACCATGCGCTCAACCTGATGGCCCGTGGCCGCCACATCGCCCACGCACTCAAGAAGCACTTGCCTGCCGAGTATCCCAAGGCCGTCGGCATTCTTCAGGAATCGCTCGGTTCGCGCCCGGATTCGACGGGCAATGCCCTGGCCTCCTTCTTCTATCTGCCACACACCCAGTTTGTTTCGGAGTTCGGCCTCGAGCACCTGGCGGTTTCACTCAAGGCGCAATACGAATTGACCAAGCGGTTCACGGCCGAGTTCAGTATCCGGCCGTTTCTGGTGCGTTATCCCAAAGAAACCCTGGCCCGGCTGCATGAATGGTGCGAGGACCCGGATGTGCATGTCCGTCGCCTGGTTTCCGAGGGCACCCGTCCGCGCTTGCCCTGGGGAATGCGCCTGAAGCATTTCCAGCGCGATCCCTCACCGGTGCTGGCCCTCCTGGAAAAACTCCGGGACGATCCCGAGCTCTACGTCCGCCGTTCGGTGGCCAACAACTTGAACGACATCGGAAAAGATCATCCCGATTTGCTGGCCCGCACGGCGGCCCGCTGGCTGAAGGGAGCCTCGCCGGAACGGCGTTGGATCGTGGGCCATGCACTGCGTTCGGCGGTGAAGCGCGGAGAGCCCGGGGCTCTGCGGGTGCTGGGTTGCGACCGGCCGGTGAAGGTGGGGATCGGCGATGTGGTCATCTCGCCGGGCCGTCCGTCCATTGGCGGTGCGGTCCGGGTGGGATTTTCGCTGCGCAATCCCGGGAAAAAGGCCCAGCGAATCATGGCCGACCTGCGCATCCACTTCGTCAAGGCCAACGGGAAAACCTCGCCCAAGGTATTCAAATTGAAGCAACTGGAATTGGGGCCGGGGGATAGCGTGGAATTGGGCAAAAAAATCAGTGTGGCCGTGCAGACCACCCGGAGACCCTATCCCGGGATTCACCGCGTTGAGGTTCTTTTGAATGGACGGCCGCAGTCTTTGGGGAAATTCTGGTTGCGGGAGTGAACGGGTTGGGACGGTCTCCCTGGCGACAGGATAGCTTTCAATCAAAACCCATACACTAGCATGCAAAAGGAACAAAATTGTATGGAACAACCATACAAATAATAAAAAGATTCAGTGTTTTTGTGTGAGGGCGGGGCATGGCCCGGGAAACAATCGAAAACCCCGGTCTTTGCCGTCGCCCGGGCAGGACGTTTTGAGTGCAAGTTGAGAAGATTGGGGCATTTTGCATCTAATCTACCACTCGTTCTCATACTCTTACTCGTTCTCGTGCTCTCTGAATGGGAGAGAACGAGCACGAGTGCGAGTAAGAGAAACCAGTGGAAACCACTGCCAATCAAACGCGGTGCGCTTTAGCCTCTGCCGCCAGCGCCTGCCGCATTTCCTCAACGGGCGCTTCTTTTCCGGTCCAGATTTCAAACGACAAGGCGCCCTGGTGGAGCAGCATGGAAAGGCCGTTGGCGGTCCGGGCCCCGGCCCGGGCGGCTTCCCGCAACAGACCGGTCGGTGAGGGGTTGTAGATGGTGTCGTAGACCAGATGGTCAGGTCGGAGCAGGGAGCCCGCCAGGGCCGGGGGATCTTCCGCTTTCAACCCCACCGAGCTGGCATTGACAATCAGGTCGGTCGCATCCAAGGCCCCGGCCAGTGGGCCGTTTTCCCACGCCACCACACGGACACGCTCCGCTTGGTCCAGTTCCCTCGCCAGCTCGTGGGCGGTTTCAAGTGTGCGATTGACCAGAACCAACGACCGGCATCCTTCCCTCACCGCTTGGTGGGCAATGGCCCGGCCCGCGCCGCCGGCGCCGAGCAGCAAGATGCGCTGGTCCCGGACCTCGACGCCGAAATCCTCCCGGATGGCCCGCGACCAACCCGCGCCGTCAGTGCTGTGCCCTTCAAGCGTTCCATCCCTGTTGACGACCGTGTTGACGCCACCGATCGCTTCCGCGCTGGCCTCCACCCGGTCCATCAACGGGAAAAGGGCATTCTTGTGCGGAATGGTGCAGTTCCAACCGGCAAAGGGAAGGCGTCGCATGGCTTCCACACCGGCGGCCAATTCCTCGGGGGCCAGGGCGATCTTCAGGTAGCGGGCGGAAAGGCCGCAGGCGCGGAAGGCGGCCTCCTGCATGGCTGGGGAAAGCGAGTGCGCAACCGGCCAGCCGATGACCCCGTAGAGAGGCACATCGCCCCGGAGGTTTCCCAAACTCTGTGCGGTGATCACCTCGGACATGATCCAGAACGATAGCCCGCCCTGCGGCTCAAGGAAGTGCAAAGCGGCGCTGCCCGCTAAACACGCGTGAAAGCGCGAAAAAATGTTGGAACAGGCCAAACAAGGCGAACATACGTGGTCCAGTATTCCGTGACACAATCTTCAATCTTCGGCCTCCCCCTTGAGGCTTTTATAGATCCGGCTTACGAGTGTTTCGCGGGCAATCTGCCAAAAGTTGCGGACAAGGATCAACCAGCCCGGGCGGCCGCCGTCCCGGCCAGATAACCGGTGGTCCAGGCGGCTTGGAAATTGAATCCGCCCGTGACCCCGTCGATGTCCAGGGCCTCGCCGGCGAAGTAAAGCCCCGGCACGGTCCGGCTTTCCATGGTCCGGAGGTCGACCCCGGCCAGGTCGACGCCCCCGGCGGTGACGAATTCCTCCTTGTTCATGCTTTTACCGGCCACGGAGAGGGTGGTTTGTTTCAAGCGGTCAGTGAGGATTTTTTCGGACTCGCGGCTCCATTCCGACCAATTGAGGGAACAGGCGGCCAGACGTTCCCAGAGGCGCTGGGGGATTTCCGGGAAGGGGCTCAGGGTGCCGACCTGCTTGCGGTTCCATTCCGCCCGCACTTGGCGGAAGCGCTCGGCCAGGGCATCGGGCCCGTGGTCGGGCAGCCAGTCGATCTTCACGGGGAAGTGGTAGTTCTGTTCCTGCATCCAACGCGCGCCCCAGGCCGAGAGCCGGAGGATGGCCGGTCCGCTGAGGCCGTTGTGGGTGACCAGCAGGGCGCCCTGTTGGCGCAGCCCGGTTTCCGGAACCGAGGCCGCCACCCGGGCCATGCTCAGACCGGCCAGGCCTTCCAAGAGCGGATTGCGGATGTGGAAGCTGAAGAGCGAGGGCGCCGGAGGGATGATCACGTGTCCGAGGGCGGAGGCCAGGGTCTCGCCACTGCGCGTTCCGCCGCTGGCCACCAACACCCGGGCGGCGTGCAGGATGCCGGCCGGGGTGTGCACGGCAAAACCGCCGCCGGTCTGTTCCAGTCGCTCCGCCCCGCAGCCGGTCCGGACTTCGACCCCCAGACGGCGGGCCTCGCCCTCCAGGCAATCGATGATGGTTTGTGAGTGGTCGGTGAGGGGAAACATCCGCCCGTCGTCCTCGGTCTTGAGGCGGACGCCGCGGGCCTCGAACCAGTCGACGGTGTCGCGGGGTTGCCAGCGGGTGAAGGCCCCGATGAGGGCCCGGCCGCCGCGCGGGTAGTGCTTCACGAGTTCGCGGGGTTCGAAGCAGTGGTGGGTGACGTTGCAGCGCCCGCCGCCGGAGACGGCCACCTTGGCCAGGGTGCGCGGGCTTTTTTCCAGGATGAGGGTGCGGGCCTGCTTGTCTTGGCGGGTGGCGGCAAAAGACAGGGCGCCGAAGAATCCGGCGGCCCCGCCTCCGATGACGATCAGGTCCCAGCCATCAGGAGACGGCTTGTCCACCGCGGGCCGGGCGGAGGCGGAAGGACGGGGGACGGAGGACGGCATGGAAAATCAGCGGAAGGCGATGCGGGTGATTTTTTGGCCAAGGGCCTGTCCCAGTTTGGCGGCCAGACCGGGCTCGCGCTTGAGTTGTTGGGCACGGATGGAACTGGTGGTGCGGCAGACGGCCAGACCACGCACGGCATCGACGTAATCCAGGGTGGAATCCTGCGCGGCCTCGGGTCCGACCACTTCGGCCCAGATTTGTTGCATGCGCTGGGGATTGCCCGATTGGTTGCGACGGATCTTGTCCATCAACCCGTGCATCCAGAGGGAACGCACGCGTTTGGCCCGTTCCTGGGGGGTGAGCGGGCTGTGGTCGCGGTCGCGGCTGATGCGGGCGTAAAGCTCGCGCTCGTGCGTGGTCATGGCCCGCCCATGGGATTTCTGGAAGGTGTCGCCCACACCGCGCATCTCCGAGGACTGGGCCAGGAGGCGGTCGTATACCATCTGCTCGTGGCGCACGCGCAGGAGTTCGCGCGCGGCGGGATCGGGTTGGTCGCGGGCGAGTTCGGCATCGACTTCCTTCCAGACCCGGACGTAATCGGCCCGGGCGACTTTCAACCACGGGCGGTCGGGGTCGCTGCCGCCGATGAAAAGATGCAGGCCACCGGAGGCGAGGGCGTCGCGCTTGGCCCGCGACTTGTGCTGGCGCTGGAGGTCGAGCTTGCGGTAGGTGGCCCACTCGCGTTTTTTCTCGGCTTCCATGGGGGGATTCAACCACGAAGGGACGCGCGAAACACGCGAAACTGTACAAAGAAGCGGGGGAGGATCAAACCGCGGGGGTGTGGGGTGGGGTTTGTGCTTTCCATGCCGGAGCGAGGCCCAGGGCCCTGTATGAGGCCGCGATGTCCGGAGCCAGGCTACGTCCGAGTTCGAAGGCCAGGCGCAGGGCCAGCATCCAGGTGGCAACTTGGACGGCGAGGAACACCTGGCCCTCCATCGAGTTGACCAGATAGCCGACCGCCAAGACCAGAGCGGCCAGCCAGCGGAGCGATTTATGCGAGGCCAACCAGGGAACCGCGAGATAGAGGAGAATCAGGCGGTGGGGCCAGTTGTGGCCGAGCGCGAAGGCTGTCAGATAAAGCATGGTTCCCATACGGAAGAGGACCCGGTTGGGATCATCGGGGGTGGGGGGGGCGTTCCATCCGCGGCGGAGCCCTTGCAGACCGAAAAGCAAAGGGCCGAGGAAGCCGGCGACGAGCAAAAATTGATAAAGCCCATGGCACCAGGATGGGGATTGAAAATGGCCGTGGCGCGGAAGTGCGTTGGACTCTTCCGGGTTGGCCGAAAGGGACTGACTGAGGCGGGAGCCGAGCACTCCGCTGCCGAAGGCGCAGATATTGGGCCGGGGGGTGGACCGGTTCAGTTGCTGCAATTCACCCTTGTGGCAGGCGAACCAGGCTGTGCAAATGACCAACCCTGCGGCCACCCAGAGGAGGGTCCGGCGCTTTCCGTCCACGAGGACGGGTAGGGCGGCGAAAGGGATGATCTTGAGCAGGGCGGCCAGGACCACTAGAGCGGTGGAGGCCCCCCGGCTTCGGGCGGCGAAGTGGCCTGCGGCCACCATCAGGGCAAAAATGACGATTTCATTGTTAGCCGAGGCCATGGCGTTGAGGGAGGGCGGGGAGAGCAGAAAGGCCAGACACCAGACGGTCTGTGCGGCTTGAAACGGCCGGAAGCAAACCATCCAAGCGACCAGGTAGAGTGCGGCCAGAGCCAGCCCGAAAGGGCGCGCATCCTCCACGCCCAGGCCCAGATGACGGATCCCGGCCCAGATAGAAGGGTAATTATTGAGGTAGGGCCCGCTTTGCCCCCGGGCATCCCCGTAGGGGTCCCTGCCATCGCGGACGGCATCTGCCATGTGCAGCAAGGCCATTTCGTCATAAAAATTGGGTTGTGCCAGCCAGGGAAGATGGCCGAAGGGCAGGGCCGGCCAACGAGCCACATCCAGCCCATTGGCGGTGCCCATGATGAGCGAAATCCAAATGGCAACGGCCACGAGGGCCGTTACCGCCGCCCACCCCAGTTGCCGTGTCCGGTCCATGCGGTATAAAAACACGGCCCACCGTCCCGGGCACGCAGAAAAAAGGGAACGGGCGGTGGGGACTCAGGCCGCCTGCGCTTTGGGTTTCCAACGAATGGCGATAAACACCCCCAGACCGACGATGAAAAATACCGTGTTCACCATGGTGGCGGTGCGGAGGCTCCAAATCTCGGCCCCTTGGCCCAGGGCCAGCGGGCCGACGACCGCGGCGAGTTTGCCGAACAATCCCCAGAACCCGAAGTATTCCCCGGATCGGCCGGCCGGGGTGAGGCTGGAAACGACGGCGCGACTGGCCGACTGGGTCGAGCCCATGACCAGGCCGGCACAGGCCCCGATGATCCAGAAGGAAGTCTTGTCCGTGCACCAACCGGCGGAAAACGACACCACCACCCAACCAAGGAGGGAGGCGATCAAGACGGGGCGGGCACCCCAGCGGTCTTGGAGCCAGCCAAAGCCCAGGGCTCCGAGGGTGCTGGTGACCTGGAGTGCGGCAAAAAGGATGATCACCTCCTCCTGGGTGAATCCGTAAAGGTCGCGGGCCACGATGGCGGCGAAGGCGAAGACGGCGGACAGGCCGGTGATATAGAAAAAGAAGGAGACGAAGAACCAGGCCAGGGTGCGGTGGTGGCGGATTTCGTGGAAGGTTTCGACCAGTTTGCCCCAGGCCGCCCGGGCCGCCCCGGCGGCGGAAATACCGGGCTGTGGGACCGCGCGTTCGCGCAAGAGGAGGAGGGTGGGGAGACTGGCCAGGAAAAAGAAGGCGCCGGTCATGGCGAAGGTCCAGCGGACGGGGTCGGCCAGCGCTGTTCCCTTGATCAGGAATAGCGCCAACCCCAGGCTGAGCAGGCCGCCGCAGTAACCAAAGCCCCAGCCGTAGGCCGAGATGCGTCCGACGTTCTCGCGCGTGCTGATCTCCGGAAGGAAGCTGGCGCAGAAATTTTCCCCGATGGAAAAAGCGATGTTGGCCAGGAAGACGAGGGCACAGGCCAGGAGGAGGGTGCCGGGTCCGGTCCAGAAAAGCGACGCTGTGGCCAGGCTGCAGACCCAGGCGGAGAGGGCGAGGAAGGTTTTCTTGCGTGCGGTCACGTCGCCGACGGCACCCAGCCAGGGCGCGGTGGCGATGACCACGATTTGGGAAAGGGCGAGGACGAGCGACCAGAGTCCGTAGCCGCCGGGTTTCCCGCCATTGACCGATTCGACAAAGTAGATGCTGTAAACCACGGTGATGATGACCGTGGTGAAGGAGGAGTTGGCGAAGTCGTAACAGGCCCACCCGAAAATCTCTCGCCGTCGGACGGGAACGGAAGACATGAATGAAATTAGATTTCCGATTTTAGATTGGCGAGGGTAAAGGGAGGGCACAAAAAAGGCGGGCCCTTTTGGTGGGGCCCGCCTTTGGGGAGAGGTCCGGTTCAGTCGCTCCGTCGGCCCATGAGGAGGGGCAGGAGGTAGTAGAGCATGTAGGCCAGCGAGGTAATGAAGGCGGCCACATAGGTCCAACCGGCGGCGTTCAGGACTTTGCGGACGCCGATATCGGCTTCCTCGGTCGTGACCAGTCGCATCTTGTTCAAGATGACCACCGCGCGGCGCGAGGCATCGAATTCGACCGGCAGGGTGACAAGGTTGAAGAGCATGATCACGCCCCAGGCGATGGCCATGATGAGGAACATCTGGGGAGTCGAGATCAGGCCCATGAACAAACCGATGATCGGCAGCCACGTGACGACCTGGTTGGCGTAGGTGGTGACGCCGACCGAGGCCATGCGCCATTGCAGGGGGGCATAGGCGATCTTGTGCTGGATGGCGTGACCGCATTCGTGCGCGGCCACGCCGAGGGCGGCGGCGTTGTCGCCATGGAAGTTTTCCGAACAGAGCACCAGCTGCTTGTTCATGGGGTTGTAGTGGTCGCCGAGGAAACCCTGGTGTTCGACGATTTCGACGTCGTCGATCCCGGCGGCGGCGAGGATGCGGGCGGCGGCGGTGGCCCCGGTGAGGCCGGAGCCGGCCGGGACTTGGGCGTATTTGTGGTAGGTGGACTTCACCCGGGCGGCGGCCACGAGCGAAATCACCATGGTGACGATGAAGATGATGAACAGCATTTTAACTCCTTTGGTGCGACAAATTACTGAGTGCGACCGGCAAGGCAAGGGCAACCGGTCGATTTTTTACAAAGGCTTGTGCCAGAAAAATTTATTCTCCCCGAAAGCTTCCGGTTTGCCCTGAGCACGGATTTTGCTCATCCTCCCCCGCCGTGACTGCACAGGATTTTCGCGAAGTGGGTTTTTCCAAGCTGGACCAGGATCTCTCCTTTCTCATCGGGGCCTTCCGGGAGGTCTTGGTGGAATTGGGAGAAAGCGAGGTGGCGGCCCAGCTTCCCTGGTCGTCCGGGACCAAGGCACCGTCCAAGGCGGCCCCCTTCACGACCAAGCTGGGGCAGGCCTGTTCCATCGGTTTTCATCTGCTGAACCTGGTGGAAGAAAATGTGGCCGCGCAGATGCGCCGGGCCCGGGCCAGCACCGAACCCCCCCAGGTGGAGCCGGGTCTATGGGCCGACCACCTGCGCGATCTCAAGGCGGCGGGATGGAAGCCGGAGGCGGTGGCAGCCGCCCTTCCCGGCATCCGGGTCGAGCCGGTCCTGACCGCCCACCCGACCGAGGCCAAGCGTTCCACCGTGTTGGAATTGCACCGGGAACTCTATGTGTTGTTGGTGCAGCGCGAGAACCAGATGTGGACGCCGCTCGAACTCGGGGCCAACCGGGCCCAGATCAAGGTGGTGCTGGAGCAGCTCTGGCGCACCGGCGAGGTCCTCCTGGAGAAGCCGGGTGTTTCCAAGGAACGCCAGACCATCATGTATTACCTGCGCGAGGTCTTCCCCGCCGTCCTGCCCCGGTTGGACCTGCAACTGCGGCAGGCTTGGGAGGCCGTGGGCTGGGACAAGCGGTTGCTGGCCGACCCGCAAAAACTGCCCCGTCTGCGTTTTGGTTCGTGGGTGGGCGGCGACCGGGACGGACACCCGCTGGTCACCGCCAAAGTCACGGAGGAATCCCTGCGGGAACTGCGCGAACAGGCCCTGCTGGTCCTCTTCCGCATGGTGGAGAAACTTCCCCGCCACCTCAGCATCAACGCCGCCGACCATGCCGCCCCGGCCCTTCTGGACAAAGCCATCCGCCGCAATATCCGCCTCCTCGGAGCCCGGGGGGAGAAAGCCGTGGCCCGCAACCCCCTCGAGCCCTGGCGTCAATTCGCCAGCCTCATCATGGCCCGTATGCCGGCGGCCCTCAACGAACTCGGACGGGTGGAGATCCTTGAACACGACGGGGCCTATCCAGGTCCTGACGACATGATCGGCGACCTCAAGCTCCTGCGCCAGTCCCTGCAAAAAATCGGGGCCGGCCGGGTCGCTGCCTCCGTGGTGGATCCGATCATCCGCGCCGCCTCGGTTTTCGGATTCCATCTGGCGGCATTGGATGTGCGCCAGAACAGCGCCTTCCACGACAAGGCCCTTTCCCAGCTCATGGTGGCCGCCGGGCTCGATGGTGCGGATTTTTCCGAATGGAGCGAGAGCGAGCGGGTGAGCTTCCTGGAGAAAGAACTGCGTTCTCCCCGTCCCTTCCTCCACGCCGAGGCCCCGGTGGGGCCCGAGGCCACCGCGGTTCTGGACTGTTACCGTGTGCTGGCCCGCCATCTGGCCCGCCACGGCGCGGACGGATTGGGGGCATTGATCACCAGCATGACCCGGCGCTATTCGGATCTTCTCGTGGTTTATGTGCTGGCCCGCGAAGCCGGACTGGCGACCGCGCACTCGGGACAACTGGTCTGCGACCTGCCGGTGGTGCCGTTGTTCGAGACCCTGGAGGATCTGGAGGCCGCGCCCGGCATCATGCGCAAGTTCCTCGACCATCCCGTCACCCGGGCCTCGCTCAAGCGCCAGCAACCCCGGGTCAAATGCCCGGTCCAGCAGGTGATGATCGGCTACAGCGACAGCAACAAGGACGTCGGCATCCTCGCCAGTCAATGGGCTCTGCACCGGGGCCAGGCCGAACTGGCCACCGTGGCCTCGGAATGCGGGACCGAGATCCGTTTCTTCCATGGTCGCGGTGGCACCATCAGCCGCGGAGCCGGACCCACCCACCGCTTCCTCGAGGCCCTGCCCCACGGGTCGCTCCTGGGCGATCTCCGCGTCACCGAACAAGGGGAAACCATCGCCCAAAAATACGCCAACCAGATCACGGCCGCCTTCAATCTGGAGGTCCTCCTGGCCGGGGTCACCGGCGTCACCCTGCATCACCGCAAGCGCTCGGTGCCGCACAGCTCCGATGAGGCCATTGCCTCCTCATTGTCCCGATTCAGCAGCGAGGCCTACCGGGCCTTGTTGCACCGGGAGGGTTTCATGGATTTCTACACCCAGGCCACCCCGCTGGACGCCTTGGAGCAAAGCCGCATCGGTTCACGCCCGAGCCGCCGGACCGGAGCCCGCACCCTGGCCGATCTTCGCGCCATTCCCTGGGTCTTCAGTTGGACCCAGTCCCGTTTCTACCTGCCCGGCTGGTATGGCGTTGGGACGGCATTGGAACGCCTGGAAAAAGAAGAACCGGACCTCTTCAAGGTCCTGTGTTCGCGGATCGGCAAGTGGCCGTTCCTGCGCTACGTCCTGACCAATGTCGAAACCAACCTCGCCAGCGCGGATCCGGTGATCATGGCCGATTACGCCGGCCTGGTACCTGCGGCGGCCTTGCGCCGGGCCTTCCTCGACGACATCCGTGGCGAATACCGCCGCTCGCGCAAAATGCTCGACCGCATCTTTGGCGGCCGTCCGTTGGAGCAACGCCGCCCGCGCATGCTCAAGACCCTCGAACTCCGCGATGCCCCCCTCCGGTCGCTCCACCGCCAACAGGTTGACCTCTTGCGGCACTGGAGGAAATTGCGCGACCGGGACCAGGCGCGCGAGGCCGCCGCATTGTTGCCGCAAATCCTGCTTTCCATCAACGCCATCGCCAGTGGATTGCGGACAACGGGTTAGGGATCGGCCGGCGGCCGCAGGAGGAATCCGGTCACGATTTCCTGGAATTCCTTCTCGAACGGGCGGTATTCGTGGCCGGTGCCCGGGATGACATACCAGGCCTTGGGGCCCCGGTAGCCGTCGTGCAGCGACCGGACCAACGCCACCGGCATGCGCACGTCATTTTCCCCGGCGATGAACAGGACGGGAACCCTGACCAGTTTCAGGGCTTCCACCGTGTCGACATCGCGGATGCGGAAACCGGCCCGGGCCTCGATCCGGGGTTCGGTCAGGGTCAGCAGGGGGAATTCCGGCAGGCCAAAAAACAAATCCGCGTGCCGGACCATGGTGTGGTGCAGGCTGTCGAAGGGGGCGTCGGCAATGACCCCGCTGATGCCCTCCGGGTGGTGGGCGGCGGTGTGGAGGGCGGTGACCGCCCCCATCGAGGTACCCCAAAGCACCACCGGGGAACCGGGCCGGCGCTGCCGGACCCAGGCCACGGCAGCGGCGGCGTCCTTTTGTTCGTGGTAACCGAGACTGGTCAGGCTGGGGTCGCTTTCCCCGTGGCCGCGAAAATCGATGGCCAGGGCCGGGCAGCCCGCCTGATGGGCCAGCAGAAGGTAGTTGAGCATGTGTTCCTTGCTCGCTCCAAAGCCGTGCAGGATCACCACCACCGGTTTTCCGTTTCCGGGGGCATCCATCCACCAAGCGACCAGCGACAAACCGTCGAGGGAACGGAATCGGACCCGTTCGGCGTCGATGTGCAGCAGGCCGGGCTGGAAAGACGGACGGGAGGTCGGCGGGACACGGGTGGCCAGGTCGGCCAACAAGCCGGTGATCAACCAAAGTCCGGCCGCGAGCAAGACCATCAGCAGTATTGCCATTTTTGCCCATCCGGGCAGACGGCGGCGGGCGGTTTTTGTGTCCATCCGGTGATGATGCCGGGGTGTCGCCCGGATTGTACAAAAAAGTGGATTTCCCGGAGCATTGTGGCAGTTTCCAGTCGATGAAAACGTCCGCCTTCACCTTGACCCTCTCCCTCTGTCTGGGAGCCGCCTGCCTGCCTGTGGTGGCCGAAGACGCCGATTGGCTGAAGGTGGAAGAGGGCCCCAAACGTTCGGCCATTGGCCATGAGTTCGGCCTGAGCCACAGTTACACCGACCGAGGCGAGATCGACCAGGGCGACAAAGAAGTCGGCAAACTCGGTTCGCAGGCGTCCAAGTTCTTTTACGTCATGACCACACCCGTGGCTGAAAAAGTCGCCCTCCGCACCGGAGTCGATTACGGCCGTTACTCCCTCGACATCCCGGATAACACCCTCCTCCCGAACACCCTCCAAAGTGTGGCCGTGACCCTTGGGGCCGATGTGGAACTCTCCGAGCACTGGCTCATGCGCTTCGAAGTATCCCCGGGCCTGTACAGCGACTTCCAGGACATTTCCACCTCGGATTTCAACGCCCCGATCATCCTCGGGTTCAGCTATTTGGTGGACAGCAAATTGCAAATTGTCTTCGGCTTGGCCGTCGATCCGCTTTTTTCCACCAAGATCAACGGGCTGATGGACAGCCCGGCCTTCCCCGGTGTCGGGGTCCGCTGGCAGTTTGCCGACAAGTGGACGCTCAACGCCATCCTGCCCGAGCCGGAAATCCAGTATGACTTCAGCGACCAGATCCAGCTCTTCGCCGGCGGACGCATCAAAGGGGGAAGCTACCGTGTCAGTGAGCACCATGGCAGTGATGTCGGACGCCAGGACTTCAACAATGACGTGGTCAGTTACCAGGAAGTGCGGGCCGGTGTCGGGGCGCGTTATCGCGTGCATCCCGCGGTGACACTGGAAGCCGAACTGGGATACACCCTCGAGCGTTCCCTCAGATTCCGCAACGAAGACGGATTGAACTACGATGGGGGTTCCGCCCCCTACGCCCAACTCGGTCTCAAGGGCAAATTCTGAACGACGGTTCTTCCCCGGCTGGCCGGTCACGGCTCCGAATAAAGTCCCAGCGCATCACCCAGCCACCAGCTCAGGGCCCGCACACCCAGGTCGGCCAGGGCCAGAGGGTGACGCCGCAGGGTTTTTAGAATCTGGCCGGTCAGGTCCTGTTCCATTTTTTCCATCGTGCCGCTGATCCTTACCCGGGCCCAGCAGAGGCCTTCCTTCTTCCGGGTGAAGACCGTGGTTTCCGCTTCCGGCAACCAGCCCAACCAGGATGCGGGCAAGCCGACCCAGACCGTTCCGGACAAGGGTCCTTCCGCCGCCACATCCAGGTTTCCCTCCAGTCCGATCTTTCCCGGCGAAAACAACCGCAGCCGTTCGATTTTCAACCGCTTGGTATCGCCCGTGCCGGCGAACTCGAATTGCTCGAAGCGCAGATCGCGCACCTCTTTGCGCTTGAGGAAACGGGCCAGGGTTTTTTGGAAGGCGAATTCCTGGAAGCGGGCGCCTTCAAGGCGGACCCGGGCCGTCCCACTGCCGTCTTCCAGCCTTGCGCTGGCGGAACTCCACTGGCCGGTGAGGGAAACCCTGCCTGCCACCCGTCCGTCGCCCTTGCGTGGACGCCAATAACCGGCGTCCAACCCCTGGAGGTCGAGATTCAGTTCCCAAGCCTGGTCCATGACCCAGTGGCCATACGCTTCGACCGTCAACCCATGCTGGGCCTTAAGGCCGAGGTGGGTCACATCGAATCGCCTGCCCGCCTGGGTGAAATTCAGATCCACCGTTTCCCAGTCAATCTGCGGGGGCAGATGGACATCGTAGCGCTGCAAAAGCGCCATGACAAAAGGACGGAGGCGGTAGCGGCAGGCCGGCAGGTGCAGGCTGCCGGAAGCCCGCGATTCCAGGGGCTCCTTCCAGGAACCTTCCCAAAAAACGCTCCCGGTCCCGCGCGCGTCGACCCGGGGTTTGAAATCCGAGGGCAACCAGCGTTTGAGATCGAAGTGGTCCAGGGTGAGGTTGGCCCGTGTCTGCTTGGTTTGTGCCTCGTGGTCCACCTCACCGCTCAATCCCAGTAATTCGCCTGCGTCCGCATCCAGATGCCGGATGCGGAACGTCTTGCCGTCGAAGGCGAACGAGCACTTCGCCCGCGACACCCGGATGGTCTTCAAGTCCTCGTTGTCATGCACGCGGGCCAGGTTCTCCAGCCAACTCCAACCACGGATTTCGACGTTCTCCAGTTTTACTTCGCCGTCGCTGGAGGTTTTCAACCCGCCGGCATCGGTGTCCCAGGCCAGTTTGCCCGTCAGGCGTCCGTCCAGTTTTTGAAGCCACTCGGTGGGTAGGGCCTGGCCGAAGGGCAGTTGGTCCACCTCCACCCGGGCCCGGATCGAGCGGTCCTCCCTCATCCCGATCCGGCCCGAGAGGAATACCCGGCCGGGATCCCCGTCCAAGCCGGCCAGACGTGCCTTGCGGATGTCGACCTTTTCCCGCGTGAGGAACAGGTCGAGGTCCTCGACGCGCATGACTGGAAAAAGCGGAAACCGGACCCGCCCGGCATCGGCGCGGTATTCGAAATCGCGACCGATCATGCGGGCCCGGAGGTTGAGGTCCTCGAGCACACCGGTCTGGCCCTGGAAGGGAAATTCCACCCGCGCCATGGGGCAGATGATTTCCGGGCAATAAAAGCGCACCGGCATGAAGAGGGCATACCAGGGTTTGGGACCGGCGACCCGGGGCCGCTTGAGCGCGTCAACCGGCGGGCGCAGCACGAAGGTGCCATGATCGATGGTGATCCGGTCCACTTGCCAGACCCGGCGGAGGATGGCCCAGGGATTGAAGACCGCGTGGATTCCCGAGGCATCCAGCGATCCGATGGCCTCGCCGGGCCAACCGGTGCTGGTGTAGGAAGGCGTCCGGGCTTCCATGCCTGTGACCATGATGGGCCCGAAAGTCCCGTCGACCTTCATGGATTTGGAAACCTCACGCGAGATCAGTTCCTGGAAGCCCGGGGATCGGGTCCAGTTTTCCAGGGGGGTTTTCCCCAAACGGAGGGCCAGGGGCAGGGAAATCAGGGCCACCAAAAGCAGGACGGCCAGGGTGGCCAGGACGGCGACGAAAATGCGGGGCCATCTCATGGCGGTCCAACCTGCCGGAAAGGCCTTTGGGCGGCCAACCTTTTCGGCTCGACGCCCGGGGAGGGAGCGGGTTACCTTCTCCCTTCATACCCGACCCGGGACAGGTGGCAGAGTGGTCGAATGCGCACGCTTGGAAAGCGTGTTTACCGCAAGGTAACGAGGGTTCGAATCCCTCCCTGTCCGCGCTCAAGGCGCGGCCCTCGCGAAGCGAGCGTATATAAACGATTCGAACGAAGTTCGAGCTCCAGCACCGAAGGGTTCGGTGCCGTCCATCAAACAGCCCGGAGGGTGCAAACAGAACCGGCTAGGTGGCCCATCCCTCCCTGTCCGCGCTCAAGGCGCGGCCCTCGCGAAGCGAGCGTATAACATTGAGTCGAACCTTGGTTCAGCGGTGCGTCCGCCAGGACGAGTCAAAGAAAGCGAAGCCATCACCCACCACCACGGCAAAGCGTGGTAAATCCCTCCCTGCATGTCCTCCGAAGTGCTCGGACGAAGGAGGATCCGCCACCCTTCGCCAAGGCTTCGGGTGGCTAGCCCACCTCTTGAATCGAAGGGGGCGTGTATGCACTATGTTTACATCTTGAGATCGGAGTCAGATCCTAAGCAGATATACATTGGAAGTTCTGCTGACTTGAAAAGCCGTCTTGCAGAACACAACCGAGGCCTTTGTCGCAGCAGCAAACCTTACATGCCCTGGGTAATCGAATGGTATGGTGCCTTTCGCTCAAAAACCCTGGCACTCGATTTTGAGCGCTACCTCAAAACCGGCTCGGGCTTTGCCTTTCGAAAACGACATTTTACGAGTTAAGCGAAGCCAAAATCCACCACCCCAACTCGATCGGGGTAAACCCCTCCCTGCCTGACCCCCGAAGCACGCGCACGAAGGAAAATTTCCCCCCTTCTAGTCGCTTCGAGGTGAAGTCCATGGTAGGCTGGTCGTCCTTTGGTTCACGGAAATGGTTTGAAAGCCTGTTTGGATGCGGCGTTGGCGCGTCCGGGATGGCGGAAGGCGCTGGAAGCCTTCTGCCCGGAGGGGGTGTGTTCCGTGGGGCAATTCCCGGCCCCCGCCCGCGCGTTTGTCCTTGCGGGACTCCGGGCTCTGCATCCTGACCGCGCCTTCTGTCTCACCGCGCCCGACATCCGCCACCAGGAAGAGCTGGCCCATGACCTGGAGGCCTGGGGCTGTCCGGTGTTGTTTTTTCCCGAACTGACCGAATCGGCCGCCGATAGCCAGCCCGACCCCGATCTGGCCGCTGAACGGATGGCCGTCTTGCGCAAACTCCGGGGCGAGTCTTCCGCTTGGGTCCTGACCACCGAGTCGGCGGTGGGGCAGCCTGTTCCCGATCCGCAGTCGCTGGCCGGGTCCATGCGACGGATCACCAAGGGGAAAGGGGTTCCGATGGATCTTCTGGCCGGGGAACTCATTGCCGCTGGATACATCGAGGAACGCTTGGTGGCCCAGCGCGGCCAGTTCGCCCGACGCGGCGGCATCATGGACGTTTTTTCCTGGCACGCCGCCCTCCCGCTGCGGGTCGAATGGTTCGGCGACGAGGTCGATGGTTTGCGGGAATTCGATCCGGCGGAGCAGCAATCGGTCCGGTCCCTCGAATCCGCGGAAATCCAACTGGCCGATCCCTCGCAAGTCCATGGAGATTCGACCCTGGAGGATTACCTGCCGCCGGATGGCCTTCGGGTGGTCTGGGAGGAGCCGGAAGAAGAAAAAGATAACGGGGAACAACCAGAAGCGGCGGCCGTGAAGCGGGGCGGGGGCGCGGTCTGGGAACTCTTCCTGGAACATGGGTTTCTCCAGTCGTTTTCCCCCGACCCGGTGTTGCAGGAAAATCGACGCCAGTTGCTGGCCGGACACATGGAAGACTGGGTGTCCGAGGGGTGGTCCGTCTGGTTGAGTTGCAACAATGAAGGGGAGCAACAGCGGTTGCGCGAATGGATCACCGAGTCCTTTCCGCGCGGACGGGACTGGCTCGACGGTGCGGTCCGCTTTGTCCTTTCGCCCCTCCTGCGCGGCTTCGTCTGGCCGGCCGGGGGGATGGTGGTGCTCTGCGATGCCGAGATCTTCGGCCGTTACCAGAACCTGCGTTCCATGCGGCGCCAGGACCGATTGGCCGCGGTGCGATCACGCAAGCAGGCCATGGACTTCAGCGATCTGGCCGAGGGCGACTACGTGGTGCATGTGGAGTACGGCGTGGGTCTTTACGTGGGGATGTCGGAAATCCCGGCGGAAAGCGGGGAGGGGACACGGCAGGTCATGGTCCTGCAGTTTGCCGATGAGGCCAAACTCTACGTGCCGATCGAACAGGCCTTCCTGGTGTCGCGTTACGTTGGGGTGGGTCGCAAGCACCCCACCTTGGACGCGTTGGGAGGAGGGCGCTGGGACCGGGCCAAGGCGCAGGCGGAGAAGGCGATCATGGATTACGCCGCCCGCCTGCTCAAGGTGCAGGCCGAACGGCAGTTGACCCGGGGTCACACCTTCCCCGCCGACAACGCCTGGCAGAAGGAATTCGAGGGGTCGTTCCTCTATGAGCCGACCACCGACCAGGTGACGGCCATCGAGGAAACGAAGGAGGACATGGAAAGCCCTCGCCCGATGGACCGCCTGATCTGCGGGGATGTCGGCTTCGGCAAAACCGAGGTGGCCATCCGGGCCTGCTTCAAGGCGGTCATGGGCGGCAAGCAGGTGGCCTTCCTCGTGCCGACCACCGTGTTGGCGCAACAACATTACCAGAACCTCTGCGAGCGCATGGCCGATTATCCCATCAAGGTGGCGCTGCTAAGCCGCTTTGTCCCGAAAAAGCAGCAGAACGAAACCATCCGGGCCCTGCGCGAGGGCGGGGTCGACATCGTTGTGGGCACCCACCGGGTCATTTCCGCCGATATCCAATTCAAGGACCTGGGCCTGGTGGTGGTCGATGAAGAACAACGCTTCGGTGTCCGCCAAAAAGAGGCCTTCAAGGAGCGGTTCCAATTGGTCGATGTCCTCACGCTTTCCGCCACCCCCATTCCGCGCACCCTCTACATGTCCCTGATGGGCGCGCGCGACATGTCGACCATCGAAACCCCGCCCAAAAACCGCCTGTCCGTGGAGACCAGTGTCTGCGCCTACGATGAGCGGATCATCCGCGAGGCGGTGCAGCGGGAACTGGCACGGGGCGGGCAGGTCTTTTTTCTCCACAACCGGATCCACAGCATCACGCAGGTGGCCGACCGCATCCGTTTCCTGGTGCCGGGCGCGCGGGTGGAAGTGGGCCACGGCCAGATGGAAGAGGACGAACTGGAGGACGTCATGTCCCGCTTCGTCGCTGGTAAAACGGACGTGCTGGTCTCGACCACGATCATCGAAAGCGGGATCGACATCCCCAACGCCAACACCATCATCATCGACCGGGCGGACCGGTTCGGATTGGCCGATCTTTACCAGCTGCGCGGCCGGGTGGGCCGGGCCCAGAACCGGGCCTACGCCATCCTGATGCTGCCGCGCGACCTGATCAAGGGCGACGCGGGCAAGCGGGTCCAGGCCATCCGCCAGTACAGCCAGCTTGGCGCGGGCTTCAAGATCGCCATGCGCGATCTGGAGATCCGCGGCGCGGGCAACCTGTTGGGCACCGCCCAGAGCGGCCATATCAGCGCCATCGGATTTGATTTGTATTGCCGCCTGCTCAAGCGCGCGGTGTCCCGGATCAAGGGCGGAAAAGAGGTCGCCGACCGCGAGATCCAATTCCGCCTGGATTTTCTCCATGTGGGCGAGGGAACCGTCGCCCCAGGCGTCGAATCGGCTTTGATTCCGGCCGCCTACATCCCCGATACCGGGTGGCGGATCAGCGCTTATCGGGAGCTGGCCGAGCTGCAATCGCTCGACGAATGGACCCGCTTGCGGGCCCGGTGGAAAGACCGCTACGGCAAATGGCCTGAATCTGTGGAGTTGCTTCTCCTCCATAACCGTGCAAAGATCAACGGTTTAAACGGTAACTTCACCCGGGTGGAAACCCAGGGCGACAAGCTCATGCTGACGCGGAACGGTGATTTCGTCATGGTCGGGGGCAAGTTTCCCCGGTTGACCACCCAGTCCGCCAAGGCCAGATTGTTGGAAATCGAAAAATGGTTAAAGTCATTCAGCGCGCCGCTGGCGTGATCGTCCTCGTTGTCCTGACCGCACCGGTCCCTTCCCTCCGGGCCCAGGTGGTCGACGGCGTTGCCGCGGTCGTCAATGACAAGGTCATCACCTTCTCCCAGGTGCGCAAGGAAGTCGACCCGACCGAGGCCCAGTACCGGGATCTTTACTCTGGCGTGGAATTGGTCGAAAAAGTCAAAGAAGCGCGGCTGAGTTCTCTCAAGTCGCTCATCGAACGGGAGCTGATCATCCAGGAATTCAACACCAAGGGCTTCTTCATCCCCGAGAACGTCATCGAGGAACGCATCCGCAAGATCGTCAAGGACCAGTACGAAGGCGACCGCACCGCCCTCATCCGCACCCTCCAGGCCAATGGCATGTCGGTGACCAGTTTCAAGGAACAGATCCGCAACCAGATCATTGTCCAGGCCATGCGCTCGCGGAATGTCTCCTCGTCGGTCATTGTCTCACCCTATCAAATCGAACAGTATTATCAGGACAATGTCCGCCAGTTTGTCCAGCCCGACCAGGCCAAGCTGCGCATGATCTTCCTGCGCAAGGGGCTCTTCAAGGAGAAGCGCACCGACGCCAAGGGCCAGACCCGCGAGGTCGATCCCCAGCGTTTGATCATGGAGGACATCCTGGCCAAGGTGAAAACCGGTTCCGATTTCGGCAGCCTGGCCCGCGGCTACACGGACGGGCCCCAGCGCCAGAACGGCGGCGACCTCGGGTGGGTGTCTGAAAGCAGTCTGCGTTCGGAGCTGACCAAGGTGGCCTTCAACCTCATGCCCGGCCAGAACAGCCCGATCATTGAAACCGAAGACGGCTATTACCTTCTCCAAGTCGAGGAAATCCGCAAATCAACGGTGATTGCCCTGAACGATGTCCGTGAGCGCATCGAGAACACACTCCTGCAACAGGAGCGGGAGCGCCTCCAGCAGGACTGGCTTGATGGCCTCCGCTCGAAGGCCTTCATCAAGATGTTCTTCTGATTGAATCCCCTTCGTCTCTTCGTTTCTGTCGGGCGGCAGTCCCTTAACGCCGAAACAGGGTGGCGGCAAGGGACTGCCGCCCGACAGAGAACCGACACCTTCCCATGACACCCACCCTCGGCCTCACCCTCGGTGATCCCTCGGGCATCGGGCCGGAGATCATCGACCGGGCCCTGCCGGAGTTTGAGCGCGAGTTCGCCGGCATCCGCGTGCGTCTCATCGGCTCGGCCTCCGGGGTCCGCCCCGGCCGACCAACCCTCCGATCGGCTCGGCTGGCACTCGGTGCGCTGGATGAATCGGTCCGTCTGCTGCGCACCGGCGAAATCGCCGCCGTGGTCAATGGCCCGGTACACAAAGCCTGGCTCATGCGCGTCGGATTCCGTTTCCCCGGCCAGACCGAATTCTATGCCGCCCGCGCCGGGCTGAAGCCTTCGGACGTGACCATGCTCATGGCTTCGCCGCGCTTGAATGTCGCCCTGGCCACGACCCATCTTCCCCTGCGGCGCGCGGTGGCCGGATTGCGGTCGGTGATGATCACCGATGCCGCCCGCCGTGTGGCGTTATTCTTGCGTGAGGCAGGCGTGGCCCGGCCCCGCCTGGCCGTCTGCGGATTGAACCCTCATGCGGGAGAGGAAGGGGCCTTCGGCGATGAAGAACGCACCGTGATCGCTCCGGCACTGCGGTCGTTGAAAAAAATCCGCTGGCTCCGCATCGAGGGACCGGCCGTGCCGGATGCGGTTTTCCGCTCGGCGCTCCAAGGCCGTTACGACGCGGTGGTGGCACTCTATCACGACCAGGGATTGATTCCGTTCAAACTGGCCAGTTTCGAAGACGGCGTGAATGTCACCCTCGGTCTTCCTTTTCTCCGCTGCGCCCCCGACCACGGCACCGGCCATGACATCGCCGGCAAGGGCCTGGCCTCCCCGGCCAGCCTCTTGTCCGCTCTCCGGTTGGCCGGACGGTGGCTGGGAAACCAGCGGACGGTGGACCGTGGACGGAAGTCGGATACACTGTTCCGCCGATCCCAAAGCCGCCCATGAACCCCCGGGTACAACAAGTCACAGACGCCGCGCCGCCCGGCGGTCTCTTCGATGCCAAGACCTGGAAGGTTTCACCCGAAGCCTTTCCCCTGGATGCCGGACAGGTGGAGGATCTGGAGCAATTGGGCCAACGCCTTTGGGTTTTCCTCAAGGCCTGCAATCTGCTCTACCGCCGCAGCGTGACAGGGGACGCCCCGGAATGGATCGCGCGATGGATGGACGCGGGCAAGCCCGCCGATCTGGTGGAGATTTCCCGCAGCCGGGCTTTGAAGAACGAGCTGCCCCGCGTGCTCCGGCCCGACCTGTTGCTGACCGACGACGGGTGGGCGATGTCGGAGTTGGATTCGCTGCCCGGGGGCATTGGCCTGACTGCTTGGTTGAACCAAACTTACGCCGCCCTTGGTGACGACGTGATCGGTGGTCCGCAGGGCCTGCGCGATGCCATGCACCGCCTGCATCCCGTGGGGCCGGTGGTGGTGGCGCAGGAGGCGGCGACCTATCGCCCGGAATTCGAGTGGTTGTTTGGCGTCGACCGGGTGAAGGCGGCGGAAACCTACTCCTTCGATGGGCAGCCGGTTTACCGGTTTTTCGAGGCCTTTGACTGGCCCAACCTGCCGACGGTGCGCGGGAGTTGGTCGCCGGAGGCACGCTTGACCCCGCCCTTGAAGCCCTTCCTGGAGGAAAAGCTTTGGTTGGCTCTTTATTGGATGAATCCGTTGCGGGAATTTTGGCGCAAGGAATTGGGCGAGCGCTATCAAAAGGACCTGGATGCCATCATCCCGCGAGGCTGGGTGGTGGACCCGACCCCGCTGCCCCCGCATGCCGTCCTGCCCGGACTGGAAGTGCAGAGCTGGGAGGAAGTGATGCGGTTCTCCCAGAAACAACGCGACCTGGTGCTGAAGATTTCCGGCTTCTCCGCCCTGGCCTGGGGCTCGCGAGGCGTGACGATTGGTTCGGACGTCAGCCAGGAGGAGTGGGCCGGCTCCCTCCGCGCGGCCTTGGACGGTTTCGACCGTTCGCCCTTCATCCTCCAGCGTTTCCACAAGGCCCGGGTCGTCGAACATCCGTATTGGGATGCGGACAAGAATGAAGTGCGGGTCCAGCGTGGCCGGGCCCGGATCTGTCCCTATTACGTGGTGGAGAACGACCGCGCCCATCTGCGGGGGGTGCTGGTGACCATCGTGCCCGCGGACAAAAAAATCATCCACGGGATGAGCGACGCCATCCTCGTGCCCGCCCGCATGGCGGGGAATGAAGCGACATGAAGCCCTGGGTGGGATTCGCCCTCATGTCGATGTTCTTCGCCGGACTCACCTCGGTGATCGCCAAGTTGGGTCTGGCTGGCATTTCGGGAGAACTCGGTCTGGTGGTGCGAACCGCGGTCATCACGGTGTTGGTGGCCGGCTTTGCCCTGGTCTTTGTCCCGGTGGAGGAGTGGTCGCGGTTGGGCTGGCGCAGCGGCCTCTGGCTGGCACTCTCCGGTTTGACCACGACGCTATCCTGGATTTTTTACTACAAGGCCCTGAAGCAGGGCGATGTGGCCACGGTGGCACTGATCGACAAGGGAAGCATCCTGGTGGCGGTGGTGTTGGCCGTGTTCATCCTCAAGGAACGGGTGACATGGAACACCCTTGGCGGCGGGGTCTTGATCGTGGCCGGTCTTTTGTGGATCTCGCGCAAGTAGAATGGGCTCATCAGCAGCCGGTCGGATGCCAATCCGCTGCCACTTGACAGAACCAAAACCCAACGCTACCTAGAACGCATGTCCTGCATCCGTCACCGACTAACCACGATCAGCCTCGTGCTGTTCGTGGCTTTCGTGGGGCAGATGGCGGTGCATGCCGCGGAACAGGCGGGCTGGATTTGCTGTGGGGCTTCGACGGAGTGTCGCCAGGATAATGCGGAGTCCCCCGTTGATCCCCATACTACCCATGGCGGATGCTGCCAGCACGTATTGCTCGTATCCGCGGGACTCGTCGGGATGGCTTCGCCCGTCTTTTCCCAGATCCAGTATCCTCCCTTCTCAAACCTGCGGCCCGATGGCCCGGTTTTTGAGATCGAAATCCCCCCCCAACAGAGTTGACCCGGCGGTTGGTCCGCCTGCTGTGACAAGCCCCGGCCCAGGCCGGGTGCGCTCCTGTTCATCAACACCCGATCCGGCGGGTCATCCACCCGGAATGCGTTGGAGGATTTATGTCTCGAGGTTGTTTTCATCTGGTTGCCCCGGCCCTGGGTGTGATTTTACTCACATTCCCTTTACCCCTGCCCTTATTGAAGGCAGAGGAACGGAATGGGAGTGGGAAACCCGAGGAAAAATGGCGGGTGGAAGACTTGGTGGGGTATGCCTTACAAAACAATGCCGAACTCCGTTTCTATGAACAAGCGGTGCTTGCCGCCAAAGGACTCCGAACCCAGGCGGGACTTTGGAGGAATCCGGAGTTTGAAGGAGAGTACGGTGAACGCCGGATCAAAAACTCCTCGGGCCAACTCCAGGATGAGGGAAGCGCGCGCCGTTTCTCCATCACCCAATCCTTCGAATTTCCCGGCAAGGGATCGCTCCGCAAGGCCATCGCCAACAAAGATGTTGAGATCGCCCAGCTGGCATTGAAGCAATTCCGGCTCGCCTTGTCCGGCCAGGTCAGAAATCTCGCCTACCGCCATCTCTTGGCCGCTGCCCGTGCCGCGGCGGCCGAAGAAGTCAGCGAGCGCAGTTCCGGACTGGTTGATTTGCTCAAAAAGCGGCCCGGCACCGGAGCCGTTCAATTGCTTGAACTCCGCACCATCGAAGCCTCCCTCTTTGGACTCAAAAAGGAAGCCAAGGAAGCCAGCCTGGAAAAGGAAGAAACCCGCTTGGAACTGGTCTCCCTGCTGGGACTGCCCGGCAGTTCCGATCTTTGGATATCCAGGAGTCCGTCCTCTGCATTCCCGGATCTGGACAACCACAAGCTGATCCTCAAAGGACTGAACCAGAACCTCGCGCTGAAAGTCCGCATTCTCGAATGGGAAAAAGCCCTGCGTGAGGTGACAGCCGCGAAAATGGAGACCGCCCCCGATTTTGCCGTCGGCCCCTTCTTCAGCCAGGAACAGGCCGGTGAGCGGGAAGAAAACATCGGCATCCTTTTCTCCACCACCTTTCCCCTGTGGAACTGGAACCAGGGCAACATCACCACGGCCGAAGCCCGGCGGGCCCAGGCCGATGCACTGCTGCTGGACGCCCGCCGCAAAGTGGAAACCGAAATCGCCCGTCGCACCCGCGCCTATCATCTGTCCCGAAAATTCCTGGATGAAATCCCTCCCGAAGCCGTATCCAGAATGCGGGAGTCTTCCGACCTGGCCGACCGGCAATACCGGCTTGGCGCGATCCATGTCCAACTTTACCTGGAAACGCAACAGGCCTTTCTCAATACCCAGCACCTTCGTGAAAAGGCCTTGTTGGAAACATGGCAAAACCTCCTCGACCTCGAACTCCTCACCGGTGAAACCCTCACAGACCGATAAATGCATATGAAAACAAACTGCCGATGGCTGACTTTGGTGATCCTGTTCCAGGCTTTGGTCGGTTGTGGACCCTCCGGGGATAAACAAAGAGCCGGGGAATCCTCGCGCGATCATGGCCCGGAAACCCGGGCCGAAGAGCGGGCATTCATTCCCGGTAAGGGTCTCAAAGTTAGCCCGGTCGCCCTGGCCGGGCTCGGTGTGGCTGCGGAAGAAGTCGGCACGGGGAAAGTCGCCCCCCAACGAACCCTCACGGCACAGGTTTTCCGCCAAGCTGGTGAACAAAGCGTGGAGGGACGCTATCGCCTGGGTCACGCCTACGCCACGGCCCTGATCCCGTCTGAAGATCATCGCTGGGTGCAAGCCGGGCAGACCGTGCGGTTGTCAACCGGCAGCAGCACGGATCTGATCGGCACGATCTCGCGCCTCGATACCCAACTCCAGGAACTGAACGGCCAGACCGAGCTGATCCTAGAAATCAATCCCGGCGATGAGCCCCTGCCCGTCGGTTCCTCCCTGACCCTGCTGTTGAGCCAACCTGCCGAACAATCGGAAGAAACCGTCATCATCCCGCAAGAGGCCGTCCTGAAAACCGCCAAGGGCTCCTTTGCCTACGTGGAAAACGCCGGGTATTATCTCCGGACACCGGTCCGGACCGGGGCCGTCAACGGGGAAAAAATCCAGGTCCTCGATGGTCTTTACGAGGGCGATGTCGTGGTGGTTCGGGGCGCGCAGGAACTGTATCTGACCGAACTTCAAGCGGTGAATGCCGGAACCGGGTGCACCCATGGTCACTGAACTCATCGAATTCAGCCTCCGGCAAAGGCTCTTGGTCGTTCTCGCCAGCCTGGTATTGGTGGGGGTGGGTCTCTGGTCGGCGGTCCATCTGACCATCGATGCCGTCCCTGACATCACCAGTCCACAGGTGCAGATCAATTCCCTGGCCGGAGCCCTGGCCGCCGAGGAAGTGGAAAAGCTCGTGACCTTCCCCATCGAAAGCGAGATGGCCGGATTGCCCGACATGACTGAGCTGCGATCCCTTTCACGCTTCGGATTTTCCCAGATCACGATGGTTTTCCGGGATGGGACCGATGTCTACCGCATGAGGCAATTGGTGTCCGAACGCTTGATCAATGCAAAAGGAGAGTTGCCCGATGGCATCACCCCTCAACTCGCCCCGATCAGCACGGGCCTGGGCGACATCTTCTTTTACACGTTGGATTACAAAAAAGACGCCAAAACAAAGCCGGTCACCCGTCAGGCCCAGCTCCAAGAGCTCAAGCAAATCCAGGAATACCTCATCAAACCGTTGCTTCGCGCCACCAAGGGAGTGGCCGAGGTCAATACTTCCGGCGGTTACGAGCGCCAGATCGTCGTCTCTCCCGATCCGGCCAGGCTGACCGCCGCGGGCATGACCGTTGAAGATCTCTCAGAAAAGATCAAAGCCAACACGGAAAATGCCGGAGGCGGCCTGCTGGAAATCAGCGGGGAGCAACTGGCCATCCGCTCCGATGGACGTGTCCGGACCGTTGAGGAGATCGCCGGTATTCCGCTGAAATTCCGCGCGGGCACCCTGCCCATGCAGGTCAAAGACGTGGCCGACGTCGGCATCGGAACCCGTTTCCGCACCGGAGCCTCCACCGAAGACGGGGATGAAGCCCTTCTCGGCGGAGCCATCATGCTCAGTGGCGAGAACAGCCGTCTCGTGGCCCGAGAGGTCCTGAAAAAAATCCGGGACATCCAGGAAAAGCTGCCCGAGGGGGTGGAATTGAAGACCGTCTATGACCGCTCGGATCTGGTCAACCAAACCATCCGCACGGTGCAGACCAACCTCTTCGAAGGAGCCATCCTGGTCGTGGTCGTCTTGTTCCTGCTTTTGGGCAACATCCGCGCCGCACTGATCGTCGCTTTGGCCATCCCCCTCTCCATGCTCTTCGCCATCACCGGCATGGTGCAATGCCGGATCTCCGGCAACCTCATGAGTTTGGGTGCCATCGATTTCGGATTGATCGTGGACGGCTCGGTGGTGATGGTGGAAAACATCATCCGCCACCTGGCCCACAAACAGGCCCAACTCGGGCGCATGCTGACCCCGCGCGAACGGGTCCATGAAGTCCTCGTCTCCGCCAGACAAGTCGCCAGTCCGATGTTCTTCGGTGTCATGATCGTGACCGTGGTTTACATCCCCATCCTGGCCCTGACCGGCATTGAAGGGAAAATGTTCCACCCCATGGCCCTGACCGTGATCATGGCGCTGGTAGGCTCGCTCATTCTGGCCCTCACCCTGATGCCCGTGCTCTGCTCCTATTTCTTGAGCGGCAAGATCCAGGAAAAAGACAATGCTGCGGTGGAATTCCTCAAATGGGTCTATGCGCCCCTGCTGCAAACCGCCTTCCGTTTCCGCTGGATGTTTGTCGGTGGGGCCATCGGACTCTTCGTCCTCTCCCTGGTTCTCTTCACCCGGCTGGGGGCGGAATTCATCCCGCAGCTCGATGAGGGATCCCTCTCCATCCAGATGATCCGCAGCAACAGCGTGGGTCTGGGGGCATCGGTCGATTTGCAGCAAAAGTCCGAACGCCTGCTCCTGAAAAATTATCCCGAGATCAGCCACCTCTTTTCCCGCATCGGGACCGCCGAAGTGGCCACCGACCCCATGGGACCGAACGTGGCCGACACTTACGTCTTTTTCCACCCCAAATCCACCTGGCGGAAAATCGACGGGAAGCGGGTGGACAAGGCCCTGTTGATCGGCCTCATGCGCGAGGATCTGACGGAGCATTTCCCCCAGCAAAGCTACCTCTTCACCCAGCCCATCCAGCTCCGCTTCAACGAAATCATGGCGGGGTCGCGTTCCGATGTTTCCCTGAAGATTTTTGGCGACAGCTATGAAACCCTGGAAAAGCTGGCCACCCAGGCCCGCGATCTGATCCGGACGGTTCCCGGCGCCGGTGACGTGGAATTCGACGCCCTCGGACGGACCCCCCTGGTGGAAATCAAACCGAAGCGGGAGGTACTGCAGCAATTCAACGTACACACGGAGGAAATCAACCGGGTGGTGGAACAGGCCCTGGCCGGAGCGGAAGTTGGAAGCCTCATCGAGGGCAACCGGCGCTACGACATCGTCGTGCGGCTTCCCGAAAACCAGCGCCAGGATCTGGACGCCATCCGCAGGCTGCCCTTGCGCACAGATGACGGCGGTATGCTGATGCTGGGGCAGGTTGCGGAAGTCCAAGTGGTGGACCAAATCGGCACCATCACCCGCGAGTCCACCCAGCGCCGGGTCGCCATCCTCATCAATCCGCGGGGCCGCGACCTGGAAAGCTTTGTTCTCGAATCCAAAAAGAAGCTCAAGGAGGGAATGACCTTCCCCGATGGGTATTACTATGAATTTGGGGGCCAGTTTGAAAATCTCCAGAAAGCCCGGGAGCGGCTGCTGGTGGTGGTGCCACTCGCTTTGATTTTGATAAGTTTCCTCATTTTCATGAGCTTTGGCAGTTTGCGCCAGACCTTGCTCATTTTGCTCTGTGTGCCGTTGGCCGTGACGGGGGGGATTCTGGCCCTCTGGGTCCGGGGCTTGCCATTCAGCATCTCGGCCGCCGTGGGCTTCATCGCCCTGAGCGGGATCGCCACCCTGAACGGGATCATGCTCATCAGCTTCATCAACCAACTGCGCGGGGAGGGACGCGGCCTCCGCCAAGCGGTGGTCGAAGGCACCCTGACCCGGCTTCGCCCCAAACTCATGACCGCCCTGGTGGCCAGTCTGGGTTTTGTCCCCATGGCGCTGGCCACCGGACCCGGGGCCGAAGTCCAGCGTCCCCTGGCCACGGTGGTCATCGGCGGCATCCTCACCTCCAGTTTTCTCACCCTGATCATCCTGCCGGTTCTCTACGACTGGCTGGAGTCAAGCCTCGCAAACCCCAACAACATTGAAGAATCATGAAAACCATCCTACCCGCCTTGGTCCTCTACCTGTTAAGCCAGTCGCTGATCCTAGCCGCAGACGGCAATCCCCAACATGAACACAAAACCATTCCCGGCCCAAATGGGGGCAGGGTTATCGAAGTTGAGGGCGGACATGCAGAGTTCTTGATCCGGCAGGACCGCAAAATTTCCCTCACTTTTTACAGTGACGACTTGAAACCACAGGTCCCCGGCGATCAGGTCATCACGGTCATCGCGCAGACCCCATCGGAACAGGTCAAACTGGATTTCGACAAATCCGCCGACGGGTTTGTTTCGAAGTCGCCCCTGCCTGCGGGGGAGGGCTACCAATTGGTGCTCCAGATCAGGGCGAAGGCAGACGCCAAACCGGTCAACACCCGCATCAAACTGGATCTGGCAAAGTGTGAAGGATGCAAGCGTTCCGAGTACGCCTGCATTTGTGAAGGACATGGTCAATGAGGGATTCGTTTGGCCTTTCGAGTATGGACAAATCAAACCCCCCCTGCTAGGTTATCTGCGTGAAGTGCGGAATTGGAGCGGTTCTGGCTCTGGCGATATTCGCCCCGGCGTGCCTGTGCACGCTTCATTCCGTTGCGAAGGAACCGGCAACGCACAGTTGTTGTTCCCAGAAAAAGGAGTCTCCCGCGCCTGTGGAAAAAGATGGCTGCGGTAAGGGCTGCAACCACTGCAAAGCTGAATTCAAGACGCAACAGGACCAACCGAAGGAAACCCAGTCGGTATTTTCCCAGACCCTGCTCGAACTGCCGGCTTACGTTGAATCCAACAACCTTCCTCCCTGTTTTGTTTCGTTTGTTTCCCAGATCCAAGTTGGAGCGCACGCGCCTCCGGGCCGGGCGCCGACGTATCTCCTCCATTGTTCCCTGATTTGCTGATGCTTCCCCGTTGATCCTGTCGGTCCGTCCCTCATGAAGGGATGGCTCACCCTGGAATCCGCCGCGAAGCATCATGTATCCCATCCCATCATTTCGTTTGCCCGTTCCACATTCCCTTGCGGGGGTGGTTGGCTGCGCATTGTTTGTCGCCATCCTCCCTCTCCACGCGGAGGATGACGGGCTCCAGGTCTGGACCATGCAGACTGTGTCCCAGCGGATGGACTACGGCTTGGAGGCACTCCTTGAGTCCGAACAGCACGTCGCCGTGGATGACGGGCACCACCAGGTCTTCAGGAGCAATGAACTCACGCCGCAGTTGGTCTGGCATTACTCCCCCCGTTACGACTTCGGACTCGGGTATGAACGGATGGATGAATGGGATATGGACGGGATGCACACCTCTTCCGACGAGGGATTGATTTTTGGCACCATTCTTCTCCCCTTGAGGGATTGGAAATTCTCTAGCCGCCAACGGTTCCAGTTTGGCGCGGAAGAAGCCGAAGCCACCGGGAACTTCCGTCATCGCATCCAAGTGGCTTACGAAGGGGAGCGGTTGCCATTCAAGATCATGCCGTTCATCGCCAATGAATGGTATTTCGATCTCCTTGCGGGCGATGTCACGGAAAACCGTTTCTGGGGCGGTCTGCGTTACCGCGTCAACCGGGCGGTCGAAGTGGAGCTTTTCGGCATGCGGGTGGATGATTTCACCCTTCCCCACGAAGAGGTCATCCCGGTGGCCGGGGTCTCTCTCAACCTGAAATTCTAACTTATGAATAAATTAAATATTAAAAACAGCATCACCCTTCTCTTGTTGTCCGCAATGGTGCTGATCGGAGCCGGCGGCTGCTCGCAGAAACAAGCGCCTACCGCAGGCAAAATCTACACCTGTTCCATGCATCCGCAGATCCGGCAAGACCACCCCGGCGATTGCCCGATTTGCGGCATGAAACTGGTTCCGGTGGTGGCATCATCCGCCGTATCGCCATCCGCTGATCCGCACGCAAGCCACACACCTGAACAACACGCCATGGCCAAGACGGCTGATCCGGGCCCCCCGGCCGGCCGGCCCGTGGTTCATCTGGGTGAAGCCCGTGAGGCCGTGGCCAGCATCGCTACGGAAAAGGCCGGTCCGCGGGCCATGTTGAAAAAAATCCAGCTCTTTGGCGAAGTGGAATACATCAGCGACCGGCATTACGACTACAGTTGGTATTATGCGGGTCGCATCCAGGATGTGTTGATCGACTTCAACACCACCGAAGTAGAAAAAGGGCAGCCCATTTATCAGGTTTACTCCGAAGCGGCGATCGCCGACCAAGAGGCCTACCTGGACGCGCTGCGTGAGCGTTGGCTGTCCACTTTTTACGAACGCAAAGTGCTGAGCGCAAAAGTCGGGGCCATCCGGGGTAAATTGCTGCAAGCCGGATTCAGTGAGGGGGACCTTCGCGCCCTGGAGAAAGACAAGTTGGTCCGCAGCACATTCACCCTGCGTTCTCCGGTCAGAGGGTCCATCGTGGGCAAACTGTTGCATCGTGGGGAACAATTCGAGGCCAATGCCACGTTGTTCCATGTGGTTCCATTGGATGAGGTTTGGTTCAGCGCCCAGGTTTACGAATCCGACCTGGGATACCTCAAGCTCGGTCAATCGATCCGTATTGAAACCAAGTCGGGGGCCGATTCGGGCCATCAGGGGAAACTGGTATTCATCGACCGCACCGTCCGTCCCGAGACCCGGACGGTCAATGCGCGGTTCCTGGCCGCCAATCCGGGGCGCAAACTGCTTCCGGGTCTGTCCGCCGTGGGCACGCTGTCGGTTCCCTTGCGGGATGTCCTTGTCGCCGTGCCCAAGTCTGCGGTGATCGACACCGGGAAGCGCAAGGTCGCTTATGTCAAAACCGGACCCGGTGTTTTCGAGCAACGTCTGGTCGAAACCGGTGCCGAAAGCGAGGACGCGGTGGAAATCCTCCGGGGCATTGCCGCGGGGGAGGCTGTGGTTGCCCGAGGGGCGTTCCTGGTCGACGCCGAAGCGCAACTGCAGGGTGGGGCTGCGGAACACAAGCACGAGTGATGAGGTGATGGAGTGATGGGGTGATGTAGAAAGGAAAACGATGAAGGAAAGACCGCACAAAAAGCTCAAAGTTTGGCAAAGATCGATGGATCTCTATGTGGATGTCTACCGGTTGACCCGGGATTTTCCCCGAGAGGAGATTTATGGAATCACGTCGCAAATGAGGCGAGCGGCGCTCTCTATCCCTTCCAATATTTCTGAGGGCGCGGCGAGACATTATCCCAAAGAATTTTTGCGACACCTCAGTGATGCAGAAGGATCGCTTAGTGAGCTTGATACACAGCTTGAAGCGGCATTTCGCGTCCAGTTAATCCAGGAATCGGACCACAAGAGAATTCAACCATTGATCGAAGAAGTCGCTGCACTTCTCCACGGCCTGATCCGATCCTTGGAGCCCGGTATCTGACCCGCTTCATCACTCCATCACCCCATCACCTCATCACAGTCCTATGATCAATACGCTCGTCCGCTGGTGTTTGAACAACCGGTTCCTCGTCCTCACGGCCTATCTGTTCGTTTGTGGGTGGGGGATCAAGGCGGTCTACGACACGCCCATCGATGCCATTCCCGACCTCAGTGAAAACCAGGTCATTGTCTTTGCCGACTGGCCGGGGCGTTCGGCCCAGGAAGTCGAGGACCAGATCACCTATCCCCTGTCTGCCAGCCTGCAGGGCCTTCCCGGGGTGAAGACGGTGCGGGCGCAATCCGCCTTCGGATTCTCCATGCTGACGGTCATCTTCGAGGACAAGGTGGATGTTTATTTTGCCCGCACCCGGGTGTTGGAGCGGCTGAATTCTCTTCCCTTCCAGCTTCCGGCAACGGTGGTGCCCAAACTGGGGCCCGACGCGACGGGCTTGGGTTGGGTCTACCAGTATTACCTGGATGACTCCGCTGCCCGCGCATCCGGGAAAGAACTGGATCTCGGGGAATTGCGTGCCCTGCAGGATTGGTTCATCCGTTACCAGCTCAACTCGGTTCCCGGGGTGGCGGAGGTGGCCAGCATTGGCGGCTTTGTCCGCCAATACCAGATCGATATCCAGCCCCAACAATTGAGGGCCTATGAACTCTCGCTCGGCGATGTCATCACCCAGGTGAAGGGAAGCAACCGCAATGTGGGGGGCGGCACCATTGAGGTCGAAGGCCGCGAACTCACGGTCCGGGGATTGGGTCTCGTAGAATCGGTCCGGGATTTGGAAAACATCATCGTGGGCTACTATCATGACCATCCGGTTCTCTTGCGGGAAGTGGCCCGCATCGGCCTCGGTCCCGAGCCCAGGCGGGGGGTCATCGACAAGGATGGCCGCGAAGTGGTCGGCGGCATCGTCGTCATGCGTTATGGCCAGAGCACGGTCGATGTGATCCGTCGCACCAAGGAAAAAATTGCCGAACTGCAAAAAGGCTTGCCCGAAGGGGTGGTGATCCGGTCCTTCTATGACCGAAGCGAATTGATCGACCGGGCGGTGGCCACCCTTCGCATCACGCTGATCGAGGAAGTGTTGCTGGTGACACTGGCCCATATCATCTTCCTGGCGCATTTCCGCAGCATCCTGGTGGTCACCGTGCCGCTGCCCCTCTCGATCCTGATATCTTTCATCTTCATGAAGGAGTTCGGCATCACATCGAACATCATGTCACTCAGTGGCATCGCCATCGCCATCGGTGTGTTGGTCGATGCCGGGATCGTGGTCACGGAGGCGGTCATGCGGGAGGCCCATGCCGCACAGGAAGGGAAGCTGCCCGGTTTGCGTTATCCCCAGGACATGCCGGAAATCATCCTGCGGGCCACCCGGCTGGTGGCCCGGCCGATCTTCTATGCCATGGCCATCATCATTCTGGCCTTCGTGCCGGTGTTCGCCCTCGGTGGCCAGTCGGGGAAGTTGTTCCACCCCTTGGCCTACACCAAAACCTTTGCCATGGCCGGGGCGACGTTGCTGGCTTTGACTTTGGTGCCGGTGCTTTGTTCCTTTTTCATCCGGGGGCGGTTGCATGACGAAAATGACAACCGGCTGATGCGGTTCTTGTTGCGTGTTTACCTGCCCGTGCTGCGCTGGGCCCTGGACCACCGCCGGGTGGTTTTGGCTGTCGCGGTGGGGGTTCTGGGAAGTGCCATCTGGCTGGCCACGGGTTTTGGCCGCCAATTCATGCCCCCCTTGAATGAGCGGGCCCTGCTGTTCATGCCCACGACCCTCTCCAGTGCGTCTGTCCCGGAAATCAACCGGACCATGGCTGCACAGGACCGGGTTTTGGCTTCCTTTCCCGAAGTGGCATCGGTTGTGGGGAAACTCGGCCGGGCCGATACGCCGACCGATCCCGCTCCCACCAGTATGATCGAGACCACGATCATGCTCAAACCCAAGGATCAATGGCGCGAGGGAATGACCGAAGAGAAGCTGCGTGAGGAAATCCTGGCGGAAATGATGAAGTTTCCCGGCTTTGTTCCCGCCCTGCTGCAACCGATTGAAAACCGGATCCTGATGCTCAACACCGGTATTCGGGGCCAAGTGGCCGCGAAGATCTTTGGTGGCGATTTGCAGGTGCTCGAACGCGTCGCGGTGGAAGTCGAGGGGGTGCTCAAAAATGTCCCGGGTGCGGCGGATGTCTATGCCGACCGGGTGCTGGGGGCCCAGTATCTGGAGATCATCCTCCGCCGGGAGGATGCGGCCCGCTACGGCGTGCCAGTGCAGGACGTGCTGGATGTGGTGGAGACGGCCCTGGGAGGCATGAACCTGACCACCACCATCGAGGGACGGAAACGGTTTCCCATCCGGGTGCGCTACACCCGTGAATTGCGGGACAGCCCCGGGGCGCTCCGCAACATCCTGGTCAAGTCGATGGGCGGGGAAATGATCCCCTTGGACAAGGTGGCCGATATCCGGTTGTCCACGGGGCCGGCTGAGATCAAAAGTGAGAATGGCCTGCTGCGGTCTTTTGTCCAAGCCAACGTGCGCGGGAGGGATTTGTCAGGATTTGTCCAGGAAGCGCGGAAAACGATCGCGGAACGGGTGACCCTCCCTCCCGGGGTCTATATTTCCTGGGGCGGACAGTATGAACAACTCCAGCAGACCAACCGCACCCTGTGGGTTGTCGGGCCGGTGGTGATATTCATCATCTTCATCCTGTTGTTCATGGTTTACCGGTCGGTGGTGGAGGCGCTCCACGTCCTGCTGGCCGTGCCTTTTGCCCTTTCAGGCGGGATCTTCCTCCAGGCCCTGTTGGGATATGATTTCAGTGTGGCCATCTGGGTTGGATACATCGCCCTGTTCGGAACGGCCGTTCAAACGGGGGTGGTCATGGTGATTTACCTGGAAGAGGCCTTGAAACTCCGCGAGGGGGAAAAGAAGGGCGCCCTGAGCGCGGCAGAGTTGCGGAGTGCGGTGATCGAGGGTGCCGCCCTGCGCCTGAGGCCCAAGGTCATGACGGTATCCACCGTGGTGGCCAGCCTCATGGTCATCATGCTGCCGGTTTTTTCCGGCGAGCGCACCGGGATGGAAATCATGCGACCGATCGCCGTTCCGGTTATCGGAGGCATGGTGAGCAGCCTGATCCACATCCTCATCGTCACGCCGGTGATCTTTTTATCGCTTCGCGAATGGGAGGCCCGGCGGAGGAGCCGGGCGGGTGATGGAGGGATGAAGTAATGAGGTGATTAAGGGATTGAGTGATTGAGTTTTACAAATTGATCCAAAGACAATCACAAACCGAAAGGAATCAATATATGAAAAAGAACATGATACAGATGGTGTTTTTGGTGGCTGCGTTGACGGCCACGCTGGGGGCGGAAGAACAAACAAAAATCGATCCGGCAATCGTTGATAAAGAAGTCGGGTTGTATCCGCTCAAGGTGTGCATCGTGTCGGGTGAAAAGCTGGGGGACCACGGCCAGCCTTTTGTGCTCAAGCACGAAGGCCGTGAAGTGCAATTCTGTTGCAAGGAATGCGTCAAGGATTTCAAGGCTGATCCGGCGAAACACCTCAAACACCTCGATGCAGCAGTGGAAGCGCAACAAAAACCGGGCTATTCCCTCAAAGATTGTCCGGTTTCCCTGGAGAAACTGGGTGATCATGGGGAACCGGTTCCGGTTGTTTTGGGCAACAACACGCTGGCCATGCTGTGTTGCAAGGAATGCATAAAAGAGGCCCTCAAAGAGGGTCTAAAAATAGAAAAAAGGATCTTGGAGGCACGAAAGAAGCCCTGAGGGCAAACGCACGGGCTTGGAATTTTTCCCGGCTTCGTTCGGTTACCCCGGCGGGGCGGGTCCCATGCCGGATCGCTTCAGCAGGCGATGAAGTTTCTTACGCGAGGGCGAAGCTCCTGCTGAGCCGCCCTTGGAATAGAGACATCAAACCGGCTCGGCAGGAGCCTCGCCCTACCGCTGAATCGGTCGCCCGCTTAATAGGATTTGGTCGGAATCCCCCTACCAACGCCCGCCGATTCCGGATCAATCCCCGAAGCTGATGCCGAGTTCGCGGCAGGCTTTGACAATCTGGTTGTCGGGTTTGACGCGCTTGAGCTGGTTGACCGCCTGGGCAATCGGCACCTCGTCGACGAGGTAATTCTGGTAGCTGACCATGTAGCCGAATTTGCCGCGGTGGATGAGGTCGACGGCATGGACGCCGAAGCGGGTGCCGAGGATGCGGTCGAGCGAGGTCGGGGCCCCACCACGCTGGAGGTGGCCCAGAACCATGCAGCGGGTTTCCTTGCCGGTGCCTTCCGTGATCCGCCGGGCCACCTGTTCGCCAATGCCGCCGAGGTGGGCCTCGCCGACGCGGGTGGTTTCCTTGGTGACGATCTCGGCGTTTTTGGCGCAGGCCCCTTCCGCCACCACGACCATGGTGGTGTAAAGCCCGTTGGCTTCGCGTTGGCGGATGGCTTGGAAGACATTCTCGTAGGAGAAGGGAATTTCTGGAATGAGGATGACATCGGCCCCGCCGGCCATGCCGCCGTGGAGGGCGATCCAGCCGGCGTAGCGGCCCATGACCTCGACGACCATGACGCGTTTGTGGCTCTTGGCCGTGGTGTAGAGGCGGTCCAAGCCGTCGGCCACACAGGCCACGGCGGAATCGAACCCGAAGGTGATGGCGGTGGCCTCGATGTCGTTGTCGATGGTTTTGGGCACGCCGATGGTCTTGATGCCTTTTTCCCAGAGTTGTTGGGCGGTGGAGAGGGAGCCGTCGCCGCCGATACAGACCAGGGCCTCAATGCCGAGTCCGTCGAGGGTGGAACGGGCCTCGGAAATGATGGCCGGATCGAGTTCGGCCTTGTTGCCGTGGCCGATCTTGGCCACGAAGCGGCCCTTGTTGGTGGTGCCGAGGATGGTGCCGCCGAGGTGCATGATGCCGTCGGTGGAGGATCGGTTGAGGATGCGGTAACGGACGGGGGCGAGCATGCCCTCGTAACCGTCGGTGAAGCCGATGACTTCCCAATTGAGTTTGTCGGCGGCGCAGACCACTCCGCGGATGACGGCATTGAGGCCGGGGCAGTCGCCCCCACTGGTCAGGACGGCGATTCGTTTCTGGGGCATAACGGGAGAGTAGGGAAGCAGGAGCGATGCCGCGAGAGCAAAAACATCCTTATCGCCCGGATTGGACGGTAAGTAGCGCAGACGATGGGGCCATCACCGGAAATGATGGCGAACGGTTTTTATTCCGCCGGGGGCACGGCCCGGATCATCGGCAGGGTGCGGTAGGCGTGGTCCAGGTCGAGGCCGTAGCCGAGGACAAATTCATTGCCGATGGGGAAACCCACCCAGTCGGCGGAGACGGCCTTGGGTCGCGGGATGCGTTTGTCGAGCAGCACGCAGAAGCGGACATCGGCGGCGCGCAGGGCCAGGAGTTTGGCGCGGACCGCGCGGAAGGTCAGGCCGGTGTCGAGGATGTCGTCGACCACCAGGACATGGCGTCCGCGGTAGTCCCCCTGCACGGCGTCGAGTCCGCGCAGGCGGCCGGTGGATTTTTTTCCTTCGTAACTGGAGACGCGCCAGCATTCGATCCGGGTCTGCGGTGGCAGGTGGCGGAGGAGGTCGACCAGAAAAAACAGACTACCATTCATCAGGCCGACCACGGTCAGGGGGCGGTCGCCGTAATGTTGCGAGATTTCCCGGCCCAGGGCGCGCACGCGGGCCTGGATCTTTTTCGCGGGGATGAGGGTTTTACCGGGAAATCGAGCTGCGCTCATGGAGAGGACGGTCCGGGGTGAGCTTTTTGATTTCCTCCGAGATCCGGAGGGTGATGTCGGAGTTCAAACCCAGATCCAGGCCGCTCTGCCAGGTCGCCCGGGCATCTTGTTTGCGACCGAGTTGTTTGAAGGAAAGGCCGGCAAAAAAACAGATGGCTTCCCGGGTGGTGGCTTCGAGTTCGTCGGGCCGCTCCTTGATTTGCGCGAGCAGCACCTCGAAGTCGGCCCGGGCATTGTCGCGCCGGTTGATGAACACGGGGAGATTGAAATTGTTGACCGCACGGATGAAGCGCACGGGGATATTCTGCGGGTCGGCATCCACCGCCGCATCCATGGTTTTCAGGCCGTTTCTCAGGTAGTCGAGTTTGCCCGGACCAGGAAAGGCATCGCGGCTGGCCAGGGTGTAGGCGCTGCCCAGGTAGGCTTGGATGAGACGGTTATCGGGTTGCTGCTGGTGCAGGGTTTCCAGCATTTCCACCAGATCACGGGTGGCTTTTTTGTCTCCGCCTTCGGATTTTTGGTGAAGCGCCTGGATTTCCTGGATCTGGGGTTCGTGGAAGGCATCGGCGGCCCAAGCGGAGGGAAGCACCCCGGCTGCACCGAAGATCGACAACCATAGAACAGTTCCGAGACGCATGCAGGCAAACTAGGATTGCCATCCGGGAAAGTGAAGTCAGAAACCAAGAGGGTTATCCGGAGAGCCTCTTAGAGCATTTTGCATTTGATCAGCCACCCGTTCTCATACTTTTTCTCTTTCTCATTCTCGCGCTCTCTGAATGGGAGAGAACGCGCAAGAGAGCGAGTCAGAGAAACGAGATGGAACCAGTGCCAAATAAAGGCAAAACCCTCTAAATCCCCCGTCCGCCTCCCTCAATCCACTTTGCGCAACTGGAGGGTGTCGATGATCTGGTCGCTGGCCAGGGCGTTGGTGATGACCACCAGCCAGTCGCCCGTGCGGCACCAGTTCTTTTGCTTGAGGGTGGCGAGGGCGTGAAGGATGGTTTTTTCGGGGTCGTCGGAGAAATCAATCAGGAAAGGTTCGACACCCCAGGGCAACAGGAGTTGGCGGAAGATCGGCTCGATGTCGGTGAAGGCGTAGATCGGCACGCCGCGCGGGCGCAGGGCGCCGAGGGTGTAGGCCAGCAGGCCGCTGCGGGTGAAGACCACGATGGCGGAATCACCCAGATCTTGTGCCAGCACGGCGGCGGAGCGGAGCATTTTTGATTTGGCCGCCGCCAGATGCATCGAGTGGTTGAGTTCGCTGCTGACCGAGGGTTCGATGCTCTCGATGATGTTCTTCAACACTTGGACCGATTCCAATGGGTATTTGCCCACGGTGGTTTCGCCGGAAAGCATGACCGCATCGGCCTGCTCGCGGATGGCGTTCGAGACGTCGGAAATTTCCGCCCGGGTCGGCATGGGGGAGGTGATCATGGTTTCCAACAAGTGGGTGGCGATGATGACCGGCTTGCCCTGGGCCTGGCAGGCCTTGACCAGCTCGGTCTGGACGAGGGGGAGGCGTGGGTAGTCGATCTCGATGCCCAGATCGCCCCGGGCCACCATGATGCCATCGGCCTCGCGGATGATCTCGACCATGTTGCGCACGCCGGCCTGGTCCTCGATTTTGGCGATGATCTTGGCCGACGAGCCGAGGTGGTCGAGGAAGCGGCGCAGGACGCGCACGTCCTCGGCCTGGCGGACAAAGGAGAGGGCGACAAAGTCGATCCCGGCCTTGACCCCGGCGCGGAGGTCGTCCTCGTCCTTGGAGGTGAGGCAGGGGAGGTTGACATGGACGCCGGGGAGGTTGATGTGGCGCTTGGAGCCGAGCGAGCCGGGGGTGAGGACGGTGCAGCGGACGCGGGAGGCGTCCTTTTCCTCCACGCGCATGCGGATGAGGCCGCTGTCGACCAGGATGGTCGCGCCGACTTCAAGGTCGGCGGGGAGGCCGGGGTAATTGACCGAAACGGCTGGAATGTCGCCGGTGGGTTCGGCGCCCTCGATGTGGAATTCCATGCGGTCGCCAGTCTTGAGATCGATGGCTTGTTCCACTTTCCCGGTGCGGATCTCGGGCCCCTTGACGTCCATCATCACCGCCACGTGGCGGCCGACTTCGGTCGAGGCCTCGCGGATGAACCACATGGCGTCGTCGACCCAGGGGTGGGAGGCGTGGGCCATGTTCAGGCGCAGCATGTCCACGCCCGCCAGGATCAGTTGGGCCAACATTTCCTTGGATTCCGTGGCCGGTCCGAGGGTGGCGATGATTTTGGTCTGTCGGAAATACGAGGACATGGCGTGTTTTATAACTCAAAGCAGGACGCGAGCCAGACTGATCGTTGTTGGTGGATGACGAATCGCGAATGGCGGATGGGTGACAAATGCGCTGGATCTGATTGTGACATCGTTAAAGGCGTGGGACGTCGCGGTTTTAGTCTTTTGTGGGACGCTGGGTGGTCTAAGATGAGCCGATGAAAATCGCCCAAAATATCGCCGGGGGCCTGCTGGGCCTGTTGTTTGTCGTCTTTGGACTCCTCGTCCTGCTCAAGCTGGTGCCCATGCCCCCACCGCCCGAAGGCACTCCCGCGGCGGCCTTCATGGCGGCGTTTGGGCCCACAGGCTACATGGCCTTCGTCAAGGTGCTGGAAATTGTCGGCGGCCTTTTAGTGGCCGTGCCCAAGACCCGGAACTGGGGCCTGTTGGTCCTGGGCCCGATCCTGGTCAACATCCTGGCCTTCCACGTCTTTGTCTTGAAGGGCGCGGCCATCGCCGATCCTGTCCTGATCGTGATCTGCCTCCTGGCCGCCTTCCTTCTCTGGTCCGAACGTCGGGCGTTTCTCGGGCTGCTGGGTAATCGCTGACCGGGCAGGCCACGGCTACCTAGCCAATCACCCGATAGTCAACGTGCTGGAGGTTGAGCCTGGCCGAGAGTTTTACGAAATCGGGTGCGTCGGGGTGCATGGGAAAAGGCGTCCGGGCCGTGGAGGGCGATGGCGTCACGCCGCAGGCGCACGAGGCGCCGTACGGGATCGCCCGCAGTTCGTTCAGGGCCGAGGGACTTGCGGATCAGGAGACTTACCCTAGATCCTGTGTGGAGAATTCACAATGGCGGAAAAGGCAACCATGATCAGCGATCGCGGCTACAGGGAGGCGTGGGGTTTACCGGCTTTGGAGACGAAGGTGAGACTGTGATCTTTCACGCTCACGGTGACGGTGCTGCCGTCTTCGACGGTGCCGGCGAGGATTTGCCGCGATAGGCCGGTTTCGATTTCTTTTTGCAGGTAGCGCTTCAAGGGACGGGCGCCATACACCGGGTCGTAGCCGTTGTGGGCGATGTGGGCGCGGGCTTCGTCGCTCAGCTTCAGGGTGATCTTGCGCTCGTTCAGTCGCTTCTGGATGCCGGTCACCAGCAGGTCCACGATGCGGGCGATTTCTTTTTCGGTGAGGGGTTTGAAGAGGACGATGTCGTCCACGCGGTTGAGGAACTCGGGACGGAAGTGGCCGCGCAGTTCTTTCATGACTTTGTCGCGGGTCTTGGCGTCGATCTCGCCCTCGCCCGCGTTTTCCAGCAAGTGAGGCGAGCCGATGTTGGAGGTCATGATGATGATCGAGTTCTTGAAGTCCACCGTGCGGCCCTGGCTGTCGGTCAGGCGGCCGTCGTCCAGGATCTGGAGCATGATGTTGAAAACGTCGTGGTGGGCTTTTTCGATTTCGTCGAAAAGGACGACGGCGTAAGGCTTGCGCCGCACGGCTTCGGTGAGCTGGCCGCCTTCTTCGTAGCCGACGTAGCCGGGGGGCGCGCCGATGAGGCGGGCCACGGCGTGTTTTTCCATGTATTCCGACATGTCGATGCGGATGATGTTGTCCTCGGAGTCGAAGAGGGATTCGGCCAGGGCGCGGGCGAGTTCGGTTTTGCCGACACCGGTGGGCCCGAGGAAGATGAAGGAGCCGATGGGGCGTTTGGGGTCTTTCAAACCGCTGCGCGCGCGGATGACGGCATCGGCTACGGCCTGGACGGCCTCGTCCTGGCCGATGACGCGCTGGTGCAGGATGGTGTCGAGACGGAGGAGTTTTTCTTTTTCACCTTCGACCAGTTTGGAGACGGGCACGCCGGTCCAGCGGGAGACGACCTCGGCGATTTCCTCGGGGGTGACTTCTTCTTGGAGGAGGCGAGGTGAAGCAGGACGCAGGGCCTGCGTCCCTCCGGGGGAGGAGGCGGGGGATTCGAGGGTGGCGAGTTTTTTTTCCAAGTCGGGCAACTTACCGTATTTGAGTTCGGCGACGCGTTGGAGGTCGTTGTTGCGCTGGGCGACTTCCATCTGGTGGCGGATGAGTTCGACTTCCTCGCGCAGTTTGCGGATGACGTCGATCTGGCCTTTTTCCGACTGCCATTGGGCCTTGAGGGCGTCGCGCTGGGACTTGAGGTTGCCGAGCTCTTTTTCGAGGTCCGCCAGCCGGTCCTTGGAGGCCTGGTCTTTTTCTTTTTTCAGGGCCTCGCGTTCGATCTCCAGTTGCATGGTGCGGCGTTCGAGGGATTCCAGTTCCTCGGGCATGGAATCCATTTCCGTGCGCAGCTTGGCCCCGGCTTCATCGACGAGGTCGATGGCTTTGTCGGGGAGGAAGCGGTCGGAGATGTAGCGGTCGGAGAGGGTGGCGGCGGCGACGAGGGCGGCGTCCTGGATGCGGACGCCGTGGTGGAGTTCGTAGCGTTCCTGGAGGCCGCGGAGGATCGAGATGGTGTCCTCGACGGTGGGCTCGTTGACGAGGACGGGCTGGAAGCGGCGCTCGAGGGCGGCGTCTTTTTCGATGTGCTTGCGGTATTCGTCGAGGGTGGTGGCGCCGATGCAGTGGAGTTCGCCGCGGGCGAGCATGGGCTTGAGCATGTTGCCCGCATCCATGGCACCTTCGGCCTTGCCCGCGCCGACCATGGTGTGGATTTCGTCGATGAAGAGGATGATCTGTCCGGCGGCTTTGGTGACTTCCTGGAGGACGGCTTTCAATCGTTCCTCGAATTCGCCCCGGTATTTGGCTCCGGCGATGAGGGCGCTGAGGTCGAGGGAGACGATCTTTTTGTCCTTGAGGGATTCGGGGACATCGCCGGCGACGATGCGGCGGGCCAGGCCTTCGACGATGGCCGTCTTGCCGACGCCGGGTTCACCGATGAGGACAGGGTTGTTCTTGGTGCGGCGGGAGAGGACCTGGATGGCGCGGCGGATTTCGGCGTCGCGGCCGATGACCGGGTCGAGTTTGTTCTGCTGGGCCAACTGGGTCAGGTCGCGGCCGTATTTCTCCAGGGCTTCGTAGGTGGCCTCGGGGTTGGCGGAAGTGACGCGCTGGTTGCCGCGGACCTCGGTGAGCGCTTTGAGGAAGGCGTCGCGGGTGAAGTCGAGGTCGTGGAAGACGCGGCCGACGCCGGATTTGGAATCTTCCTCGAACATGGGGAGGACGAAGTGTTCGACCGAGACGTATTCGTCCTTGAGTTTGCGGGCCTCGTCCTGGGCGCGGGCGAGGAGGCGGTTGAGCCGGGCCGTGACGGTGATTTGGCCCAGGCCGGCACCGGGGCCGGAGACCGAGGGGATTTTGCCGAGTTCGGCTTCGAGTTTGTAGAGGATGAGTTCGAGGGATAGGTGGGCGCGTTCGATGAGGCGGGGGACGAGGCCATTTTCCTGTTGGAGGAGGGCGAAGAGGACGTGCTCGATGTCGATGCTGGGGTGGCCGAGGCGGGAGGCGTGGCCTTGGGCTTCGGTGAGGGCGTTTTGGGCTCGCTCGGTAAATTTGTTCAGATCCATGGATACCCTTCCTGCATGGGGGATGCCAGAGTAAGGCGGGGAATCCGGGGAGGCAATATAGATTCTAATTTGTTCAGGGACAAAGGATTAGCGTAGGAAAAGCAAGAGAGAGGTGCAGAGACTCAGGTTGCATAGTGAGCAAAAATGACACACGTTAAAAATGAGTACTCCCAAGTGCGTCAATATGACTCTAAAAAAGGTGGGCGTGAACAACGTACGAGAAATCACAAATGACTAAGGACCAATGACTAAGGACAAAGGACGCTGCCGCGAGCGGCTTGGCATTTTTGATGCAGAACAGTGGGTGTGGTTCACAGGTGTGGCCACTCCCGGCAAGCGGATCAGGCAGCGTGCGCTGGGAAACATCCATTTCTGCCCGAATCAGGAGTACAAGAACCATGAGAGCAATCACCCGTTGGGATCCCGTGAGGGAACTCGATGAATTCCAGAACCGGTTGGCGACCCTCTTCGGGCGCTCGACCGTGCCGGCCACGAACGACAACCCGTCCGAGTGGCTGACCCGCGCCGAGTGGGCCCCGTTGGTGGACATCGTCGAGGATGAAAAGGAATACCTCATCAAGGCCGAGCTGCCGGAAGTGCAAAAGGCCGATGTGCGCGTGACGCTGGAACGCGGCGTGTTGACGCTGGCGGGCGAGCGGAAATCCGAGAAGGAAGAAAAAGGCAAGAAGTTCCACCGGATCGAACGGTCCTACGGGTCGTTTGTCCGGAGCTTCAGCCTGCCGGACGACGCCAACCCGAATGGAGTCACGGCCGAGTTCAAGGATGGCGTCCTGCATGTGCGCGTGCAGAAAGCCGAAGAAGCCAAGCCGCGCCAGATTGACGTGAAGATCAATTGAGGTTAAAAATGAACCAGCAGTGCGGGCCGGAAAGCCGGAAAACGGAATCAGTCCGGCCCGCTTCCTGCTAACAACACGACGAACGTATGAGTGATTCAGGAACCTGTGGATGTGGCAAGCCGTCAGCGGCATGCACCACCCCCAAAACCGAAGCCAAAACCCCCGCTGCTGCAAAAGGGGGCACCATCCAGAACGGCAAAGGATCGGCGCCGCGCAACATCAGCGAGACCTTCCGCTCCAACTACAATGGCATCCGCTGGACCACCGGCGGGCAGTTGAAGAAGGGCGAAAAGCTCGTCAAGGTTTACCGCTGAGCGGGATCTTTCCTGCTCAGTTGGAGGATGTGACGGCAAAAGTCCGGATCCTCCCCCTGTAGCAACTCCGGCAGGGCGGTGCGGAAATCCTCACGGCGGCACCATTCCCACATGTAGTCCTCCCACGTCATCCAAAGGCGCTGGGTGTTCGGGTCCATTTTGTCTTCGTAGACGAGCAGATAGGCCCGTTCGAAAAGAGAGATGAGGATCTCGAAGATGGCCTGGCGCCGTTCTTGTTGTTCTTCGCTCAATTCGGCCGGCTTGGCCCCTTTGCGGAGGAGCTGCAGGTCGGGGTTCTCCAAGACCAGCTTGAGGAATTCGCGGTATTCGTCCGAGAGCCGCTGGTAGATTTCCTCCTGCTCGCCCTGGCGTTCCTTGCGTTGTTCCATCATGAAGACGGCGATCCCGAACGGGAGGCCGATGACCGTGACCACGTAGCTGGCCAATTCCCAGAATTCAAGCGTGCCCATGGTTCCAGTGTAGAACTTCCGGGGTCTTTGACCAAGGCAATCAGCCCGGTAATTACGGCATGACTTTGGCCAGGGATGGGGCTAGGAAACGGGGGTGAGCACGAAGGTCAACCCCATTCCGGAGGGTCATCACACCCTGACAGCGTCCTTGAACCTGCGCGGGGCAGCCCGGGCGGTGGAATTCTACAAGGCCGCCTTCGGAGCAGTGGAGCGGTTCCTGATGCCGACGCCCGACGGGTCCGGCCGGATCATGCACGGCGAAATCCAGATTGGAGATTCGATCGTCATGCTGTGCGATGAAACACCCGAGTGGGGTGCGGTCAGCCCGGAAAGCGTCGGCGGCTGTCCGCTCAGCCTCAACCTTTACGTCGAGGACTGCGACAGCTTCCATGCCCGGGCCGTGGCGGCGGGGGCCGAGGTCTTGCGTCCACCCACGACCTACCCCTGGGGGGAACGGAGTTCGATGGTCCGTGATCCGTTCGGCTACCGTTGGGCCATCTGCACCCAGGTGGAAGAGGTCAGCCCCGAGGAAGTGATGCGCCGTTTGGCCGCCGGTTGAGAGGCGCGAGTGAAGCAGGATTACGAACTCATCGACAGCGGCGGATTCCAAAAGTTCGAGCGTTTCGGCGCCGTCACCCTCGTGCGTCCCTGCGCCCAGGCGGTGTGGCGTCGCCGGCTGCCCGCGGCCGAATGGCAGCGGGCCACCGCCACCTTCACCCGCGAAGGAGGCAACCAATGGCGGGGTCGTGATCAACTGCCCGCCACCTGGCAGATTGGGGTCGAGGGCACCGTCTTCCGGCTGAGCTCGACCGACTTCGGTCACTTGGGGATTTTTCCCGAGCAACGCGAAACCTGGAAAAAAATCCGTGCATCGTGTGCCGACTTCACCCGGAAACAGGGACGGGCCGCCCAGGTGCTCAACCTCTTCGCCTACTCCGGCGGCAGCACCCTAGCCGCCGCACATGCCGGGGCCGAGGTCTGTCATGTCGATGCCTCCAAGGGAATGGTCGATTGGGCGAGGGAAAATGCCTCGCTCAACGGCCTGGCCGATCGTCCGGTCCGCTGGATTGTCGACGACGTGGCCAAGTTCCTCGAGCGCGAGCACCGGCGCGGGCGTCGTTACGATCTGGTCGTGCTGGACCCCCCGAGTTACGGACGCGGGGCGCGGGGTGAGGTGTTCAAGATTGAAAACGATTTGCCCGGACTACTGTCGTCCATCGGCCGGCTGATATCGGAATCGCCATTGGGGGTGATGCTGTCCTGTCACACGCCCGAGCTGACCCCGATTTCCCTGCATCACCTGCTGTTGCAGGAGTTTGGCGGAAGTGGAGGCAGGATTGAACACGGCGAAATGCTGCTGAGCGGGGCCGCGGAAGTGTTCCCTGTTCCAAGTGGTAGTTTTGGCTGGTGGCTGGTCTGAGTGACAGGCCGCGCTTGGCCGCAAGCATGCAGTTGGTTGACCACAGAGGACACAGTGAACACAGAGGTAGATTGCGTTAAATCTGCAGTCACCCGAACATGAACAGCTTCTCCGGTCATACCCAACTCATTATTTTCTCTGTGACCTCTGTGCTCTCTGTGGTGCAGCTGCGTTTTTTTGGCTTAGGATTTTCGCAAGAGCATGGAACGATACGACAGGGTTCCGTCCTTCAGGGCCTGGTAGATCCGGGAACCCCTGATCCCGGCAAAGTCGCGGCCGAGGCCATGGAGGAAGCGGGGGAGGTGCCGCTGCATCAGGGCCTCTGACCGTGCGGAGTTGAGGTCCATGCCACGCAGGACTTCTGCATCGATGACCCGGGACTCCAAGACACGCAGAGGTGCCGCCTGCAGGGCCTGTTCCCATTCCGGGATGGCCACATCGAAGCGAAAATCGGCATAGTGGAAATACCCGCCCGGCCGGAGCACGCGGGATACGCCGGTTAGGAAACGCGGGAAATCCGGGTAACAATGCGAGGCCTCGACATTGACCACGGCATCGAAGGAATTGTCGGGAAAAGGGAGGTTCTCGGCATCGCCCGTGAGGAAGCGCAGCTCCGGGAGGGAGTGGTGCCGTTGGCAGAAGCGGACCGCCTCCGGATTGAGGTCGAGGCCGGTGTAGCTGCGGGGATGGAAGGTGCGGGTGAGGTAGGAAGCGCCGCCGCCGTGGCCGCAACTGGCTTCCAGCACATCAAGGCCGGAAAGACTGCGGCCGCCGAGCGTGGCGGTGTGGTGGTAAAGCTGGATGCAGCCGCGGTCGGATTCGTCCGCCGGGTCCAAGGGGAGATTCCAGGGGGGTTCGGTTTCGTAGGCGTAATTGAGAAAGACCGTCCGGTGGGATTCTTCCTTCGCCAATTGTCGGGTGAGATAAGGATACCACAAACGCCAGATGGCCTTGCGCAGGGGTTTGATGGAAAAAAGGGGATCGATCCAGGCCATGGATTGGGGTTAAGGATCAGATGGTTTTGAAGAACAGGAAAAAGGAGGCAACGATCAAGGTCGGCCCGAGGGCCCCCAGAAAGAGACCCAGTGGGGAGATGCCATCCGGGAAATACTTGGCCAGAATGGATTGTCCGGCGGGATTGGGGGCATTGGCGATGACGGTCAATCCGCCGCCGGTGACCGCGCCGGTCAGGACGGCGTATTGCAGGGCCAGGGCACGCTGGGGGTCGGCGGCCAAGTGGGTGTTCAATTCGGGCACAAAAGAGGCCAGGTAGGTGATGGCGGCGTTGTCATTGAACGAAGTCAGAATGGTGGCGGCGGCAAAGAGGGTAAACTCCCCGAGTCCACCGAGCAGCGGGCTGATCCACCAGCCCTGGAACCCCCCATGGAGAACCAAGCCGGCCAGGAAGAAACCGACCATGACCGGGCCTCGCAGGGCGACCTGGAACTGGTGGTGGGCGGTGGCGATGGTGAAGGCGGTGAAGAAGAGGAACCCTCCGATGACAAAAGGCGGGTGGTGCAGGGTGGCCACGGTCCAAGCCAGGGCGGCCAAGTGGACCCCCGTGACCCAGACAGGAATGGGCGTTTCTGTGGTCGCAGGTTGCCGGGTGGCGAGTTCGTCTGCCTTCGATTGCAGGCGGGAAAATTCACGCCGGAAACACAAATAAACAATCGCGTTGGTGGTGATGATGCCGGCCACCGCTTTCCAACCGTAGTGCACCAACATGAGCGGGGTATTCAGGTCCCATTTCCCGGCCACCATCAGGACCGGCGGGGCGGCAAAATGGGTCAGCGTGCCCCCGACCGAGACGGCCACAAAAAGCGTCCCCAGGGTGGCATACATGAGCCGGGGCGAAGGCTTGAGGTGGCAAAACTTCACACCCAGAAGCGTGGCCGCAATGGTCATGGCGGCGGGTTCGGTGATGAATGAGCCCAAAACCGGCAGGAGCGTGCAGATGGCCAACCACCAGGCACCCACGGATTGCCCCCCCAGGCGGGCAACCTGGGCGGCCCACGACGAAGCCAGGCGGATGACCGGGCGTGTTGCAGCGATGGCCATGATGACCACCACGAAAACCGGTTCGGCAAAGTTCGCCCGGTCGACGTATTGGAGGACGTGGTTCCAGTCAAAAAAAACCACGATGGCGACAAAGAGCGGGATCAACCAGAGGCCGAAAGCCGCCTCCACTTCGCCGAGAAAATGGAACAGGGTGGCCGTGAAGCTGACCGGGGTGGTCTCCCCGTGGGCTTCCGGCTGGGTCGCTTTCTGGCGCAGGGCATCGTGGTGTTTTTCCTCGATGCGGTGGGCGATGCGGATGAAGGTGGATGCGGCGAAGGTGTGGAGGATGGCACAGAGGAAGATGAGGGTGGCTACTGCGTTGAAAGGTTCAACTTTGACACGGTGGAGCAGTTTTTCGCCGATGCCCGCCAGATGCGCGTCCTGGTAACTTTCCAAGGGCCGGGGGAAAGGTGCTTCCGTCCCGTCCGGAACGGTCGGAGCGGCCGTGGCAAGAGGACAGAGAAAAGACGCAGGCCAAAGAAGCACAATCAGGAGGGCTGAACGGGGGATCGGTATCATTTGAGGTATTCCGCCAGGGGGTCTTCTTCTTCGGGGGAGGGGGGGACGGGTTCCGGCTCCACGGGAGGCGGGGCGGGCTTGTCACGAGTTTCCAAGCGCGCGCGGAGGCGTCCACATTTTTCCACCTGGATGGAAAAGCAGCGGACCACGTCCGCGGCAAGGTCGCCCTCGGGGCCGACGACGACATGGCTGGCGAGGATTTCCGTGGCCTTCAAGCGACCGTCGACCCGGATGAGCGGGGTCTCGATGAGCTGGGCGACATCCACCCGGGCACCCGGGGCCACGACCACTTCCTCGGCTTCGAGGTGGCCGTGGAGACGGGCTTCCCCGGAAAGGCGGACTTTTTCCACGCAAGTGAGGCGCCCGAGAATCCTGCCCGCGATTTCGGCCGAGACGGCCGAGGTGCGCACGCCGGCGGCGACGCCTTTCGGGCCAACGGTGAGGGTGCCATAGGTTTCAATGCTGGAGGAGGTTTCCCGGTCCAGCACATGGTCCTTGAAATCCAGGTAAGAGGAACAGCCGGGGCATTGCCAGGAGAGGGCTTCGGCCGGGATGACCAGGGGGCGGTTGCAGTGGTGGCAGTCGATTTCCTTGCGTTCCACCTTGAGGCGGACAAGACGGCCCTCACGTGTTTTTTCCTGGATGGGGATGCGGGTGCCGCAGGTGTGGCAGTGGGTGGCGACCGCGGCGGCGTATTCCCACTGGGTGTGGCGGCAGGACGGGCACTGGACCGTTTGCTTGGGTGGGGATTTGCGGGATTTGAACACCGGAGTTAGGGGGTGGAATCGGGGCCGATCCGGACCATGCCGGAGTAGATGGCCCCTTCTTGGAGGTCAAGGGCGCCGGCCTCGATTGGTCCGCGCACCTGGCTACCCTCGTGAAGGACAATTTCTCCTGCCGCCGAAACCCCGCCCCAGACGACCGCCCCGGGCAGGAGGTGGACACTCTGCAGGGCGCGGAGTTGGCCGTTGAGGTCGGCTTCGAAGCCGCCATCGCGAAGCAATGTCATCTGACCGCGCAGTGACTGAGTGCCCCCGACCAAAGGCCGGACGGGGGTGGGGGATTCTTTGGAGCCGAATAGCATGGCGGGAAAGGGTTGGGGCTTTTATGCTCATGGAACCCCAGCCATGCAACCATCCTTTTTTGATCCCGCGGGCGCGGGCGAAGGCGCGGCACGCATCCTGGCCGCCCTGGACCCAGGGTGGCCGGGGGACGGATTCGACGACCTGGCTCTGGCCCTTCTGCGCCAGCAAGCGGAAATGAACCCGGCTTACCGCCGTTTGCTGGATGCCATCTGCCTCGATCCGGCGCGAGCCGGGTCGTGGTCCGCGTTCCCGGCCATGCCGGCGGCTTCCTTCAAGGACGTGGCGGTGTGTGCCTTTCCCGAGCCCGAAGCGGTGGCCTGTTTCGAGACCAGCGGCACCACCACAGGACGGCCGGGGCGGCACTTTTTCCGGTCATTGGTTTATTACGAAAAAGCCCTCGAGTCGGCCTGGCGATTGTTCCTGCCCGATCTGTCCGGGCATCTCTGGGTTTCCCTGATCCCTCCCGCCTCCGCCCGTCCGTCTTCCTCCCTCAGCCACATGGTGTCGCACCTGTCGCGACAGGTGGCGGGCGGGCGGGTCGAATGGTGCTGCGGCGCAGACTATCAAATCGATCACGATAAATTCAAACGAACCCTGGCGGCTGCGGACAGGCCGGTCCTGCTGCTGGGCACATCGTTTGCGCTGGCCGGAGTGGCCGAAAGGGTGGGCCTGCCGGCCTTGCCCGGGGGGTCGGTGGTTTTCGATACCGGGGGTTTCAAGGGCCGCCACCGGGAAATCCCCCGGGAGGAATTCTATCGCCTGCTTTCGGAATCGTTCGGTCTTCCGCTTTCCTCCATCTGGAATGAATACGGCATGACCGAGTGGTCGTCGCAGGGCTACGCCAGGGCCGACACCGGCCTGCACCGTTTCCCCCCGTGGATGCGGATCGTCCTCCGCGACCCGGTCACGGGAGATCCGGTCGCCCGGGGGGAGACGGGTGTCGTCGAGGCCTACGACTTGGCCAATATCGGCAGTGTGGTGGCCGTAGGCACGCGTGACCTGGCCCGTTGGGAGGAAGGCGGTCTGCGACTTCTGGGTCGCGTGGCGGATGCGGATGCGCGAGGCTGTTCCCTGTCCTATGAGTGAGGTTTCTGCATCCACGACGCGTGATCGCGTCCGCCTGGTGGCGGAAGGGCTGGCCAACCGCCCTGGAACCGGGATACGGACCGAGGTGGATTTGTGGGCCTTGCTGCGGCTGGAACTTGGCCATGAGGAGGTTCTGGACCGGGCGGTCCTGCGTGAGGGACATTGGCAGCGGGCCCTGGCCCCTTCCTTGATCTATCATGTTTGTGCCTCCAATCTGGCGGTCTCCGCGGAAACCTCCCTGGCCCTCGGACTGGTGCTGGGCTCGCGGTTGGCGTTCAAACTTCCCTCGTCCGGTCTTCCCGGGTTCACGGACCTGGTGGCCTCGCTGCCCGTGGTCCTGCGGGAACGGGTGCAGTTGCTGCCGGTCCATGATCCTGCGGTGATGGCGCGGGCTGGGGCGGTGGTTGTTTTCGGGAATGAGGACACAGTGGCGGCACTGCACCGGGAAACCCGTTGGGATCAGATGTTTGTCGCCTATGGTCCGAAGCTGTCGCTGGGCTGGGTTTTGCCGGGGACAGTCCCGGAGTTGTGGGCGCCCGCGGCAGCGAGCGAAATACGGGCCTTCGGGCAAGCCGGTTGTTTGTCGCCCCAGGCCTATCTTTGTCCTAACGGAGAAGAGGCGGGCCATTTTGCCGAGGCGTTGGCGGCGGCGCTGGAAGCCGCCGGGCCGCCGCCCACTGGAAGCGGGGGGGATGCCGCCGGGATCCGCCAGGCGCGTCTGAGGGCGGCGGCACGCGGGGACCGGCTTTGGCAGTCGGGCAACCCTTCGGGTTGGACGGTGGTGTTGCGGCAGGACCCCCGCATCGAACCCGGCCCGGGTGGGGGATACATCGAAGTGGTGCCCTCGCAGGATCCCGCCTTGCTGGAACCCTGGCGCGGGCGGATTTCCGCGGTTTCTGTTTCCGGAGAGCGGGTGCCGGAGGAGTGGGTGGCGTCCTGGGGCCGCCTGGGCATTGGTCGTGTGTGCCGCATGGGCGACTTGCAGGAGCCGCCGTTGCTCTGGCGTCATGATGGCGGCATGCGCCTGGCTCCCTTGGTGCGCTGGATTGCCTGCGACCCCGGAACGGAGGTGGGATGAAGAAAGAGGGGGAAGCCACGGGAGATCGTTTCCCCGAGCCCGCCGCTTGGGCGGAGGAATTCCTCGCCCACCTGCGGGTGCAGAAACAATACTCCGACAAAACCGGGCGGAACTACCGGCAGGCCCTGCTGGAGTGTGGGGCGGCCTTTCCGGGGCAGCAGTGGGGAAAGCTGGGCCCGGCCCACTTCCGCCAATACCTTTACCGCCTGTCGACAGAGCGGCGGCTGGGCCCGGCCTCGGTCCGGTTGCGTTTCTCGGCCCTCCGGTCATTCTATAAATACCTCCAGCGACAAGGGAGGCTGACTGACAATCCGCTGACCGACTTGAAGCTGCCGGTGAAAAAGAAGCGGCTGCCCCTGTTCCTGGGTGAGGAACAAGTGTTGCGCCTGCTGGCCGCGCCGCTGGAAAGAATGAAAGAGGCGGCGGGCGTGAAACGCGGGCGGGGAAGAAAGAAAGAGGCCTGGCAGTTCCTGCGCGATGCCGCGATCCTGGAATTTTTTTACAGCACGGGAATGCGTTTGGATGAGCTGGTCCGCTTGGAAATGGACGACATCGACCGCCGTGCCACCACCGCGCGGGTGATGGGCAAGGGGAAGAAGGAACGCCTGGTGGTTCTGGGCGAACCGGCGCTGGAGGCGCTGGACAACTACCGGGAGGCGCTTCCGTTGAAGCTGGGCGGCGAAGCGGTTTTCCTGGGGCCGGATGGACGGGCGCTGGGAGGACGGGCGATCCAGTTGATGTTGAAGGAATACCTATCGTATTGCGGCCTGGACCACCGGCTCAGCCCGCACAAATTGCGGCACACCTTTGCCACCCATCTGCTTGACCGGGGGGCCGACCTTCGGAGTGTGCAGGAGCTTCTGGGCCATGCCAGCCTGTCGACAACGCAGGTTTACACGGCGGTGACCTCCGAGCGCTTGAAGCAGGCCTACCGCAAGGCACACCCGCGGGCCTGAAAAGGCAGGGTCACCTCAGGAACACGAAGGTCGCGAAGAAAGGCGGTTGATTTGGAGTGTCAACGAAGACTACTCTCTCAAATCCCCAAGCTTCCAACTTCGCGTTCTTCGCGCCCTTCGTGTTGAAAATCTTCTACAATCTGCTTTTCCCGCTGCTGTTTCTGGTCTGTTGGCCGTATTACCTGTTGCGCATGCTGCGCCGGGGGCATTTCCGGCGTCACTTTTCGCAAAGACTGGGAATTTACCGACAACCGGTGCGCGAGCGTTTGGCCCGGTTGGAGTCGCCGCTTTGGATCCATGCGGTCAGTGTCGGCGAGATGATGATTGCCCTGGCCTTGGTGCGCGCGTTGCGAGAGCGGCGTCCCGGGCAGAACATCGTCCTGAGCACGACGACGTCGACCGGCCGGGCGGTGGCCGAGAGTGCGTCCGACGCCCACACGGCGGTGGTTTACAGCCCGGTGGACCTGGCCCCGGCGGTTGCCTCGGCGTTCCGCCATATCCGGCCCGCGGCCCTGGTGTTGGTCGAACAGGAAATCTGGCCCAACCACCTCTGGCAGGCCCGGAAAAGGAAGGTCCCGGTCTGGCTCATCAACGGGCGACTATCCATCCGCTCAGAAAAACGACTGCGATATGTCCGCCGGTGGACCCGCCCCATCCTCGGGCTGCTGGATGTGGTGTGTGTGCAGGATGAGCGTGACCGGACCCGTTTTGCCGCCGCCGGTTTTCCGCCGCATGCCTTGTTCATCACCGGGAACATCAAGTATGAACTCGATGGCGGGGGTGGGGATTCGTTGGCCGGGGAGCTGCGTGCGGCGGCGGGTTGGTCGGAGGACGATCCGGTGTTCATGGCCGGTAGCACGTTCCCCGGCGAGGAGGAAATCCTTCTCCGGGTTTACGCCACGCTGAAAAAAGATCATCCGGACCTGCGCTTCCTCCTCGTGCCGCGGCATGTGGAGCGGACTCCCGGGCTGGTTCCACTGATCACCGCCGCCGGATGGAAAGTGCGATTGCGCACCGAGGCTGGTGCGATGCCGGAGGGTGAACATGCGGATGTCTTCATCCTGGACACCACGGGTGAATTGCGCCGGACCTACGGGCTGGCCACGGTGGTCTTCGTGGGCAAGACCCTGCGCGCCCCCGAGGGCCAGGGATGCCAGAATTTTCTGGAAGCGGCGCAGGCCGGGAAGCCTGTTGTGGTGGGGCCGCGGGTGGAAAACTTCCGCACGGCGGTGGAGGAGTTCCAAGCCGGGGGCGGGTTGGCACAGGTGCCGGATGAAGCCGGGTTGGAGAAGATCTTGCGTCGCTGGCTGGACCATCCCCAGGAAGCCCAAGCCGTGGGCTGCAAGGCGCGGGAGATGTACCAGCGCAAAAGCGGGGCCCTGCGCAAAACGGTCGGGATGATCGAGGGGTTGTTGGACAGCCGGGCGTCCGCCTGAACGGGCGGAAGCGGAATCACCACTCCAGGACGCAGGAGGCCCAGGTCAGGCCTCCGCCGAAGGCGACGAGGAGGATCTTGTCCCCGCGCTGGAGGGAGAATTCGGCCGCGGCCTCGTCGAGGCCGACGGGGATGCAGGCGGCGGAGATGTTGCCGTATCGCTGGACGTTGATGAAGCATTTCTCCGGCGGGACCTGGAGGCGGTCGCGCAGGGCCTCGATGATGCGAATGTTGGCCTGGTGGGGGATGACGCAGGCGAGGTCGGCAACGGTGAGGCCGGCCGTCTCCAGCGCTTTATTGGCCGAGCGGCCCATTTCGGTCACGGCCTGTTTGAAGACCTCCTGGCCGGACATCTTCATGTAATGCGGTCCGGCTTTGGCATCCAAACCCTCCGGCCCGGGCGTTTGGCCGTTCATGAGGTAGAGGATTTCGTGCAGTCCGCCATTGGCGCCAAGGTCGAAGGCGAGCAGGCCGTTCTTGCCGTCAGCCCGAGGCTGGATGACGGCCGCCCCGGCACCGTCGCCGAAGAGCACGCAGGTGGAGCGGTCGGTCCAGTCGACGATGGAGGAGAGGCGCTCGCAACCGACGACGAGGATGTTCTTGTAGGCACCGGTGGCGAGGAACTGGGAGCCGACGACGAGGGCGTAAACGAAGCCGGAGCAGGCGGCCTGGATGTCAACGGCGGCGCACTTGCCGGCACCGATCTTGTGTTGGACGTAACAGGCGGTGGAGGGGAAGGTGGCGTCGGCGGTGACACTGGCCACCAGGATGAGGTCGATCTCGGAGGCGGCGATCCCGGCCTTGCGCAGGGCTTCCTGGGCGGCACGGGCGCCCATTTCCGAACTGGATTCGGCCTCCGAGGCGATGCGCCGCTCCTTGATTCCGGTGCGGGTGACGATCCACTCGTCGGTGGTCTCGACTATTTTTTCCAGCTCGGCGTTGGTGACGATCTTGGGGGGAAGGTATTTTCCGGTGGCGACGATTCTCATAGGGGAAGGAAGACCAAACCACTAATTGGCACTCATGGTCACTGAGTTGGAGGGGAACTTTTGGAGGCCAGGGCCTCTACGATGTGGGGATTGACTTGTTGGGTCACGGCCTCGCAGGCGACACGGAGGGAATTGTAAAGGGCGTGGACGGAGGAGGAACCGTGGGCCTTGACGCAGATGCCGTTGACGCCGAGGAGAAGGGCCCCGCCGTATTCGTCGGCGTTGGTCTTTTTCTTGATCGTCTGGAAGGCCCCCTTGGCCAGGAGGGCCCCGGCGATGCGCAGGGGGTTGCGGGTGATCTCGTCTTTGATCCACTTGAAGGTGAACTTGGCCAGGGCCTCGGCGGTTTTGAGGGTGATGTTGCCGACAAAGCCGTCGCAGACGACGACGTCGGCCGCGCCCTCGAAGAGGCCGTGGCCTTCGACGTTGCCGATGAAATTCACCGGGGCGGTTTTGAGAAGTTCGTGGGCCGCGCGGGTGAGTTCGTTGCCCTTGCCTTCCTCGGTGCCGTTGCAGAGGAGGCCGACGCGGGGTTTGCCGACGCCGAAAATATGATGGGCGTAGATCGAGCCCATGGAAGCGTAGGCCAAGAGGTGTTCCGGACGGGAATCGGCATTGGCTCCGGCGTCGAGGAGAATCCAGATGCCGTCGCGGGTGGGCATGGGGCAGGCGAGGCCGGCGCGGTCGACTCCCGGGAGGTTGCGGAGCTTGATGGTGGCGGCGGCGACAAGGGCGCCGGTGTTGCCGGCGGAGACGATGGCATCGACGGCCCCCTCTTTGACCAAGTCGACGGCGCGGCAAAGCGAACTGTCTTTTTTGCGTCGGACGGCCTCGACGGCGGCGTCGGTCATCTCGACGACCTGGGTGGTGTGGAAGAGGTGGAGGCGGTCGTTGGGTTCGACCCCGTGTTTGGCCAGTTCGGTGCGCAGCTTGTCCTCGTCGCCGACGAGAACGAGGCGGGTGATTTCGGGAAAACGGGCCAGGGCTTGGACGGCCGCGGCCACGGGGTGGGCGGGGGCATGATCCCCACCCATCGCATCAAGGGCGATTTTCATCCCGGGGCTTGGAAAACGGACGCTTTAAGACTTTGCGACTCAGCGGGTTATTCTTCGGCGGTGACGCTGAGAACCTGACGGCCGCGGTAGAGGCCGGTTTTGGGATCTACGCAGTGTCCGCGGTGCTTTGAGCCGGTTTTGGAGTCGGTACGAAGCTGGGTCTTGGGGGAACGCTGGGCTGCCTTGCGGGTGCGCATGCGTTGTTTTGACGAACGACGTTTGGGAACGCCCATATTATTTCTCCTTCAATTTGTCGAGTGCCCCCCAGATATCCCCCCGGAGCATCGGACTGGTATCAGCCGGTGCGGCGTGGGTTTTGCCGGTGATGGGACACTTGCCATTGGTCTCCAGCACACACCGGACGACCAAAGGCAAGCCGAGCACAATATCTTCGCGGATTTGGAGCGTCAAGTCGATAGCCTCCAGTCCTTCCGCGGGGAAACTGTGGTGGAATTCGGGGATATCGATGGCGTGGGTGAGGGGTTCGAGGCATCTGCCGCAGGGGGAATTCAGGCAGGCATGGATTTCACCCATGACCAGGCATTCCTCCCCGAGCAATTGGACGCGGAGGGCGTAGCGGATGGGGGCCCAGCTCTGGTCGGGCTCGGCGGGCAATTCGTAGGGCAGCGGATCGAGTTCCCCCTGGAGGAACACGCCCTCCTCCGGCAGGTGGCGCAGGTTGATTTTCATGGGGAATGGAATTTTTGCGACAGGGCGGCTTTGACCCCTTCGGGGACAAAGGCGTCCACCTTGCCGCCGAGCTTGGCGATTTCCTTGATCATGCGCGAACTGATGGCCATGTAGGTGCCGCGGGGCATGAGGAAAATCGTCTCGACGCGCGCGTTGAGACGGCGGTTGAGGAGGGCGAGCTGGAATTCATATTCGAAATCGGAAAGTGCGCGCAGGCCGCGGACGACGGCGATGGCGTCCTGTTGGTCGGCGTAATCGACAAGCAGGTTGTCGAACGAGGTGACACGGATGCGCTCATGGCCGGGCAGGCTGCGGACGGATTCGCTCACCATGGCGGTGCGTTCCTCGAGGGAAAAGAGGGGCTTTTTGCCTTCGTTCAAGGCCACGGCGATGACCAGTTCGTCAAACAACCGGAGGGCGCGCTCGGCCACGTCGAGGTGACCGTGGGTGATGGGGTCAAAGCTGCCCGGGTAGATGGCGCGTTTCATGGGAGTGGCCTATTTAACCGCGAAGAGCGCGAAGGACGCAAAGGAAAAGGAAGGAGGTGGGAAGGCATGGCCGGCCGGCCCTTTCCCGGTTCGGTGTGGAAGGCAGTTCTCGCCGGTGATAGGAGGGTCAGCGTTCCGCCAGGATGAAGCGTTCCACGCCGGCGAGGTCCTTCTCCCGCCGGATGGTGGTGAAGCCCGTATGGGCGAGCAGGTTGGCGACCGTTTCCGTGTGGTGGAGGCCGAGTTCGAAGGCCACGAGTTTAACCGATGAGGGGAGTGCGGCGAGGATGCGGCGGACCACGTCGAGGCCATCGGTGCCCCCGTGGAGGGCGGTGACCGGTTCTTTTTGTACTTCCGGGGGTAGAGCGGCCATTTCTGCGTCTGTGAGGTAAGGCGGGTTGGAAACCAGGACGTCGGGGGCAGCGCCGGCCAGAAGTTCTCCGAGAAGGAATCGGACCCGGGACAAGTCTGGATCGGTGGCTTGGTTGGCCCGGGCCAGGTCGAGGGCCTCCGGAGAGATGTCGGTCGCGGAGACCGTCCAGTCCGGCAGGGCCTTGGCCAGGGCGAGGGCGATGGCCCCGGAGCCGGTGCCGAGGTCGAGCAAATGGCCGGGCGGCCGGTTGGCCAGGGTGGTTTGAACCAAGTCCACCAATACTTCGGTCTCTGGTCGTGGGATCAGCACGCCGGGTTTGCAGGCCAGATTGAGGCCGTGGAAAGCGGTGGAGCCGGTGAGGTATTGCAAGGGTTCGTGCGCGGCCCGGCGCTTGACCAGGGGGCGGAGCGCATCGAGTTCGGCCGGTGTGAGGAGGCGTTCGAACTGCAGGTAAAGCTGCATGCGTGGGAGCTTGAGCACATGGGCCAGGAGGAGTTCGATCTGCAGGCGGGGTGAGGCCACGCCTTGGTGGGTGAAATACTCCGTGGTGCGTTCGAGCAGTTCGAGGATTTTCAATTTGGGAAAGGTACGATGTTTCCCCGGCCGGGGAAAGGGGGATTTGTGACGGGACGCGCGAGGTTCCGGGCTTGCCTCGGGCTGGGGGTGCGGTTATCCCAGAGCGATGGAACGCTGGCAGCAAGTCCGGGATTGGGTGGTGCAGCACACACAGGCCTCCGAATGGACGACTTTTTTCACCGTGCTGGGTTGTGGACTGGTCGTCGTGGTGACGCTGCGCTGGTGGCTCCTGCGCTGGATCGGGAACATCCTGGGCGATTCCAAAGTTCTCCGCCCCGACACTGTGCGCCAAGTGATCAACTGGCCGCTGCCGGCCCTGGTCTTGTTTTACTTCCTCCGCATCGCCCTCGACGCCTTCAAGCAAATGCCTCCCTGGTTGTGGATGTGGAAGCAACAGGCCATCCCGGTGGTCTGCACGCTGGTGGTCATCGTCCTGGGTTGGCGCTGCATCGATGTGGTGGCCCGCGTCGCCCTGCGCCAATTCCTCGACGAGGACGACACGCTCCAGGACAACCTGCTGACCCTGTTGACCCGCGCGGTCAAGATGCTCTTCGCCACCCTGGTCCTCCTGCTGATCCTGCAGAATTTCGGCGTGGAAATCCTGCCCCTGCTGACCGGACTGGGGTTCCTCGGCGCCGCGGTGGCGCTGGCGGCCCAGTCGACCATCGGGAACGCCATCGGCGGGGTGGAGATCCTGGTCGACCGGCTCTTCAACGTCGGCCACCGCATCCGCTTCGGGGATTACGATGGGTTTGTCGTGGAACGCGGGCTGCGCAGTGTGGTCCTGAAATCGATCACCGGGGAAATCATCAATGTCCCCAACAAAGATCTGGTCGACAAGCAGATCCGCAACTACACCCGTGAGGTGGTCCGGGGTGGCAGGCGGTTGCGCATCCACCAGTTGAGGATCGAGGTCGGACTGCTTTACGACTGCGGCCGGGAGCAGATCGGCCGGGCCCTCGGTATTCTGGAAGACGTGGCGGCCAAACACGAAAACGTCCATGACCAGGAGGCGGTGTTCCGCGGTTTTGGCGAATCAGCGCTGAATTTGGAATTGATCCTCTGGGCGGATTACCAGAACGAACACGACCTCAACCGGTTGCTGACCCAACTGAACACGACGCTCAAGGAGCGGTTTGATGAGGCCGGCCTGGGCTTCGCCTTTCCGACGCAGACCGTGCATCTGGCGGGCAGGCCGTCCGGGTCTTGAGGTTAAGGCCTTGTTGTCCGGGGTTTACCCCGCTAAATCCTGTTCATGGCAAGTGAAGCTCCGTCGATCGCTCCGGGCCGCAGTTACCGGACCCTGGCTGCAGCGGCTTGTGTCGTCATCGTCATTGCCGGTCTCAAGCTGGGGGCTTCCATTCTGGCCCCGTTCGCCCTGGCCCTGTTCCTGGCCTTTCTGAGTTTCCCGGTTGTCTTCTGGTTGCAGGAAAAGGGCTGGCCTTCGTGGCTGGCCACCCTCGGCACGCTGGCGCTCAATTTTCTGATCATGGGGTCGTTGGTGTTCCTGGCTTATGTCTCGGTGGGTGATTTCGACCAGGCCCTCCCGGTTTACCGGGAAAAATCGGTGGCACTCTATCAGGTTTCTCTGGAATGGTTGGGCCGCCAGCCGTGGTTCGATGCTTCCAAGGTTTCCCTCGATGTCATCCAGCCGGCTTCGGTGTTTGATATCACCCGCAAGGGCTTGCTCAGCCTGGTGGACGTCCTTTCCAACGCGGCGCTCGTTTTTGTCATCATGCTCTTTGCCCTGCTGGAGGCGGCCTCTTTCCCCGGTAAACTGCGTTACATCTTCGGCCAGACCGAGGGTGATCCCGAGCGCTTCCACGGTATTGTGCGCGAAATCGTTTCCTACCTTTGGATCAAGACCGTGGTGAGTCTCGCGACCGGTTTGTTTGTCGGGCTGGGGGCCTGGATGATCGGTGTGGACTTCCCGGTGTTGTGGGGACTGCTGACTTTCGCCCTCAACTACATCCCGACCATCGGTTCGATCCTGCCCGCGATTCCCTCGGTCCTCCTGGCACTGGTGCAACTGGGTTGGGGTTCGGCCCTGGCCTTCCTCGGGGTGACTGTTGCGGCCAACGTCATCTTTGGCAATGTCGTCGAGCCGATGATGATGGGCCGCCGTCTCGGGCTGTCGACCCTGGTGGTGACACTCTCGCTGGTTTTTTGGGGTTGGCTCTGGGGTCCGGTGGGGATGCTGCTTTCGGTTCCCCTGACCATGGTGATCAAGATCATCGTCGGAAACATCCCCGACTTGAAATGGATCGCGGTCCTGCTTTCCGATTGGAATCCCGAGAAGCAACCCGAGCCCATGCCGGAGGAGAAAGCGGCGGCGGAGACCGCGCCGGAGTCCGGCCCGGCCGAACCATCCGCTGGAGAAAAAAAGGATTAGATGGCGACTCGGACCGGTGTGCCGGGCTAATAACTTCGCCGTTTCCGCATTTGCCTTTGCGCCTCCCGGCCGGTGGGAGTTTAATGAATCGTTGAGCGCATCGCATCTACCGCCGCTGATCCAAGGGGGCATGGGCGTGGCCGTTTCCGGTTGGAGACTGGCCCGGGCCGTCTCCATGGAGGGCCAACTGGGTGTGGTTTCCGGCACGGCCCTGGATCTGGTCATGGTGCGGCGTTTGCAGATGGGTGATCCCGGGGGTGCGCTGCGCCGCGCCTTTGCCGCCTTCCCTATTCCCTCAGTGGCGACCGGAGTCTGGGAACGCTTTTATATCGCCGGAGGCAAGTCCCCGCGCGAACCCTTCGTGGCCCTGCCCATGCCGTCACTGCGGCCCGGCCGCGACCAGACGGACCGGATGGTGCTGGCCAATTTCTGCGAAATCCATCTGGCCAAGGAAGGGCATGGGGGGAAGGTGGGGTTGAATTTGTTGGAAAAGATCCAATTGCCCACCCTGCCTTCGCTCTACGGTGCCCTGTTGGCCGGGGTGGACGTGGTCTTGATGGGTGCGGGTATTCCTCGGCAGATTCCCGGCATCCTCGACCGTCTGGCCCGGGGAGAAGCCGCCAGCCTCAGGATCGATGTGGCCGGGAGTGTGGCCGGGGAGGAGACGTCTGTTTCGTTTGACCCTGCGCAATTCTGGCGGGGAACCCCGCCACCACTGGCCCGGCCCCTGTTCCTGGCCATTGTTTCCTCGTCCACTTTGGCGACCAACCTGGCCCGCAAATCCAGCGGACGGGTGGATGGATTTGTCGTCGAGGGGGCCTCGGCGGGCGGGCACAACGCGCCCCCGCGCGGACCCATGCAACTCACGCCCGAGGGGGAGCCGGTTTACGGTCCCCGGGATGAAGCCGACTTGGCTGCCTTCCGAGCCCTCGGTCTGCCGTTCTGGCTGGCGGGGGGATACGGCCAGCCCGGCGGCTTGGAAAAAGCACGGGCGGAAGGAGCGCAGGGCATCCAGGCGGGCACAGTCTTCGCCTTCTGCGAGGAATCCGGGCTCAGCCCGGGCGTCCGGCAAGCGGTCCTGCGGCATCTGCGCGAGGGCCGGCTGCGGATCAAGACCGACCCGAGGGTTTCCCCGACCGGATTCCCTTTCAAGGTGGTGCAGGGCCCGTCGAGCTGGCAGGCCCCGCGCGGACGGGTCTGCGATCTGGGCTATCTGCGCGAGGCCTACCGCAAGCCCGACGGGGGGACCGGATTCCGCTGCCCCGGCGAGCCGGAGGATTCCTATCTTCGCAAAGGAGGAAAAATGGAGGATATGGCGGGGCGGTCCTGCGTCTGCAACGGGCTGATGGCCTCCATCGGATTGGGTCAGTTGAGGCCCGGGGCATGGCCCGAGATGCCGCTGGTCACGGCGGGCGATGCTTTGGCACGGTTGGATGAAGATTTTTCCCGCGGACCCGACGACGGACCCTTGCGGGCCGCCGAAGTGGTGCGGACTCTGCTTGGAAAGATCGATCAGCGGAAGGCCAGGGTGTCGCCGGTCTGCAGTTGCAGTCCGGCGGGTGGGCCGGCCATGCCGTAGCGGTCGACGGCAAACACGCTGATTTGCGAGGGTTTGACCTCTCCTTCGGGCAGTTCCAGCCTGGTCTGGCCGGATGGGTTGACATGGAGCGACCAGTGTCCGGATTGTTCTACCTGCAAAACCCAGCGGTGGGCGTGGGATTCGGATTCATCACCCTCGGCCCATCGGACCGAGACCCCGCCATCCGGACGGGGGAGCACCACCAGGTGCGGTGCGGCGGGGAGTTTCCGGTTGAGCCAGGGGCAGGCGGGGGTCAAGGCGGTTTCCTGGAACGCCTGGTCTTTCAGTTGGGCGGCGACTCCGGCCTTGTTGAGCAGGACGGGTTTGAAGTTCCATAAAATACTTCCAGCGGAAGGCGAGGCATTCTGGCGGGCGTAGAGTACCTGGCGTATGATTTCGTCCGCTTTGCGGTCGCGGCCGATCCGGTCGGCGGCCACCCCCGGCCAGACGTGCCGGTGGAGGGGGTTCTGGGAGCGCCACCAGGCGAGGAGTTTGGTGAAGCTCTGTTCCGGTTTGTCGATCGGCCAGTAGAGCTGGGGCGAGAAATAATCCAGCCAGCCCATGCGCAGCCAGTGGAGGGAGTCGGCGTAGAGATCCTCGCGGGCGTCGATGCCGGCCTTGGTCCCGGCCGGAACACCGCTCTTCCAGATACCGAAGGGGCTGATGCCAAACTTGACCCAGGGCTTCTCCGACTTGATGGCCTCGTAGAGGCTTTTGACCATCCGGTCGGTGTTGTCGCGCCGCCATGAGGCGCGGTTCAGCTTACCACCTTTGTTTTGATAGTTCTGGAAAGTCCGGGCGTCGTCAAATTCCGGGTTCCTTCGCAGCTCGGGATAGGGGTAGAAGTAGTCGTCGATGTGGACCCCGTCGATGTCGTAGCGGCGGACGACGTCGAGGATGGTTTCGCGGGTGAACTCCACCACTTCGGGTTCACCGGGGTCGAGCCAGAGGAGGCGTCCGTGATGGCGGACGAGGTCGGGACGGGTGCGGCTGATGTGTTCCGGGCTGACCGAGGCCTCGGGGGAGGTCAGGGCGCGGTACGGGTTGAACCAGGCATGGAGTTCGATCCCGCGTTGGTGGGCTTCGGTGACGGCGAAGTCCAGGGGGTCGTAGAAGGGTTCGGGTGCGCGGCCCATTTTCCCGGTGAGAAATTCGGACCAGGGCTCACGGGGGGAGGCATAGAGCGCGTCGCAACTGGGGCGGACCTGGAGGATGATTGCGTTGAGCCGGAGGGCGGCGGCCTGGTCGAGGATCCGGAGGAGTTCGGCCTTCTGTTGTTCGACGGGGAGGCCGGGTCGGGAGGGCCAGTCGATGTTGTGAACCGTGGCCACCCAAGCGGCGCGGAATTCACGCGGCACGGCCGGGGGCTGGACCGGGGCGGGAAGGTAGGTCGCGGCGGTGGCGGTGCCTCCCAGCAGCAATCCCAGCCATCCGGCAATCCATGCGCGAGCCATCGGCTTGGAATGCACTGGATGTGCGGATTTAGCAAGCGCATCCGACTCAGGACGGTTGCCTTAAAGGAGAACGATGCCCTCGATGGAGGAGAGGCTGCGGTAGAGGGCGACCACAACGGATGCGTCCTGGGCTTCGAAGGAGCAGGTCAGGGCGGTGTATTTGCCGCCGGACGATTCCCGGGCGGTGATGTCGTTGCCGGGCAGCAAAGCGCGGGCGGCGGCAGTTTGGGCGGCCGGTACCACGCACTTGAAGACGTAGCAACAGGGCCAGGTATGGTGGGCGGCGAGTTTTTCGGCAAACGGGCTCCAGGCGGCATCCTCGGTGGGCATGGGGGATCATGGCATGACGCTGGATGAATATGAAGCAAATGAGACCGCACCAGCATGGGCCATCCCCAAATGGGGAAACGGGGCTGGCTCGACAAAGGCCGGGGCACGATTACCTTGCTTGCCATGATGCGTGGATTCTTTTTTGTTTGCTTCGTATTGCCTGTCATCAGCCTGGTTCCGGTGCACGGGGCGGTGGATGTTTCCGCCTTCGGTCTCCTGGCCATCCAGGATGGGGACCGGATCAAACCGGTGGACACATTCGCCGAAGAAAGTCTGATCCGCATCAGCGGCCGGGCGGAGGTGAAAGCGGGTGGGCGAACCTGGGGGGCGGATGAATGGGCTTTGTCCATGCTGCTCGACACCCACTCATGGGCGGATGAACCGCTGATTTTGGTGGCCCACCGCCCGCTGGTCGAGAAGCTGGGGTTGGACCCGAAGCAGAAACGATTTTCCTTCAAGCAACTGGCGGCGGTGACCCGTTTGCAGGATCTGTTGCGTGAGGCGCATGCCCTCCGGAGGGAAGAGAAGACGCTCAGCCGGGAATTGCTCGAGGCGGAGAATGTGGCGGCGCGATTGACGGTCTTTACCCGCATCGCCGATGGCTCCGCTTTCCTGTTGGTCCCCTCCGCCGAGGGCGCGCCCAACTGGTTGACCCCGCCGGAAGCGAGTCCGGCCTATGGTCCGGAAAAGTTTGCCAGCACGCTGAAGCACCTCCAGGCGGTGGGGACCCATTATTTGGCGGGTGAACCGTTCCCTTTCACCCTCAACGCCAACCAACTCCGGTTGGCCATCCGGGCCCTGCGGCCGGAAGTCTATCCGTCGGAAATGACGTTGAAGACCGAGGTTTTCTACAACCGGGCAAAGCTGTTCGAGCACGCCACTTGGATATACCTGCTGGCCTTTTTCCTGCTTCTGGCCGGGCGCGCGTTCAAGCCCGCACTCCGCGTGGGCTGTGGTCTGGCGGTGGCGGGGGTTTTGCTCCAGACGGCGGGGATCGTGCTGAGGTGCGTCATTGCCGGACGCCCCCCGGTGACCAACATGTATGAGTCGGTCATCTGGGTGGCCTGGGGTGCGGTGGCCTTCGGCCTGGTCTTCGCCCTGCGCTACCGCACCGCGCTCTACCTGCTGGCGGCGCTGCCGGCGGCGGCGCTCTGTCTGCTCATTGTCCACCAGATCCCGCTGGCCATGCCCGCGCGTTTGGACCCCTTGGTGCCGGTGTTGCGGAGCAATTTTTGGCTGACGGTCCATGTCCTCACCATCACTCTGAGCTATGCCGCCTTCCTTCTGGCCATGGCCTTCGGGCATATTGTGCTGTTCCGGGTCATCCGCCGGCCGGCGGAAACCCACGCCGACAGCGAGGTCCATTTCTGGCTTTACCGGGTTTTACAAATGGGTGTGCTTCTACTCGCGGTGGGCACCATCCTTGGTGGAGTGTGGGCCAATTACAGTTGGGGCCGGTTCTGGGGCTGGGATCCCAAGGAGACCTGGGCTCTCATCGCCCTTCTGGCCTACATTTTCGCCCTGCACGGACGTCTGGCCGGATGGTGGGGCAAATTCGGCCTGGCGGTGGCCTCGGTGGCCTGCTTCCTGGCCGTCATCATGGCTTGGTACGGGGTCAATTTCGTTCTGGGTGTCGGCCTGCACAGTTATGGGTTCGGTCTGGGGGGCGAGGAATACGTGGTCGCTTTCGTGCTGGCCGATGCGGCCTTCGTGGCCGCGGCCATTTGGCGGCACCGGGGTATCAAGGACTTGTCGGTCACTGAGGCTGGTGTCTAGGCCGGGGACTGCGGGGCTGCTGAAAATGCGCCGGCAAAGCCGGAATGGCTGAATGACTTAATGAGTCTAGGCCTGCGCGGGCGCATCCCGCAGCAGTTCGCGCAGTTCGCGCAGGAGGGAGGCGGCATCGAAAGGCTTGGCCAGAAACCGTCCGCCCGCTGCCTGGTCCGGCCCCGTATGACGGTCGCCCGCCTTTCCGCTGGTGCAAATGACGCGTACGACGGGATTCATGCGTCGCAGGACCTGGATCATTTGCGACCCGTCCATGACCGGCATCATCAGGTCGGTGATGACGGCGGCGATCTCAAAACGGTGGGAGGCGTAGAGCGCCAGGGCCTCCGCACCGTCGTGGGCCACCAGACAGCGGTAACCGTGCTCCTCGAGAATACTCCTCACGATGTCGCAAACGGCGGTCTCATCATCCACCAAAAGGATGAGCTCGCCATGGCCGCGGTTCATGACGGGCTCCGGTTTGTCTCTGGTTTCCTCATGCTGTTCCCTGAGCGCTGGCAGATAAACAGAAAATCGGGTGCCTCTACCCGGTGCGCTGTCGACCGTGACGAAGCCCTGGTGACTGCGGACAATGCTTTGCACGGTGGACAGCCCGAGACCGGTGCCCTTGCCCACTTCTTTGGTGGTGAAGAAGGGATCGAAGATCCGCTCCACGATTTCCGGACGGATTCCCTCTCCGTTGTCCTCCACCTCCAGGAGGAGATATGGGCCCGTGCGGGCACCGGGGTATTGTGCCGACAGTGCAGGGTCCACCTCGACGTCGCGGGCTGAAAGGCCGAGGCGCCCTCCCGACGGCATGGCATCCCGTGCGTTGATGCATAGGTTCATCAGCACCTGCTGGATCTGCGTGTGGTCGGCTTCGATCACTCGCAGCCGGCTGGGGATGCGCACATCAATGGAGATGCCCCGGGGGAAGGTCTCACGGATCATTTTTTCCACTTCGCGCATCAAGTGGCGCACCTGCACCTCGACCCGGCGGCCTTCAACCCCCCGGGCATAGCCGACGATTTGACGGACCATATCGGCACCGCGCCTGGCGCAGGTGGAGATGGTGTCGAGCATGCGCTGGTCCTCCGGGTCGGCGTGGCGCAGTTTCAGCATATCGGCGGCCAGGGTGACCGGGAGGAGGATGTTGTTCAGATCGTGGGCGATGCCGCCAGCCAGGGTGCCCAGTGTTTCCGAGCGCTGGGCGCGGAGGTACTGTTGCTGCAGGCGGCGGCGCTCGGTGGTGTCATTTTTGACAGCGATGTAATGGCTGATCGGCCCCTCCGGACGAATGCGCAGGGGCGTGATTGTCATTTCCTCGTGGTAGAGGGTGCCGTCCTTGCGCCGGTTGACCAATTCCCCGCTCCAAACCTTGCCCTGCGAGATGGTGCCCCACATATCGGCGTAGAGCCGGGCATCTTGGGCGCCCGATTTGAGCATGCGCGGAGTCAGGCCGTGGGCATCTTCTGGAAGGTAGCCCGTCAACCGGGTGAAGGCTTCATTGGTCCAGATGATGACTCCTTGGGCATCGGTGATGACGATGGCGTTGGCCGCCGCCTCCAAGGCGGCCAGGCGGATCTCGGCGGCAGCCCGATATTCTAACCTGGAGGATATGTCACGCCAAAGGACCGCGATCATTTGTCGGCCTCCGATTTCCAGCGGAGTGAGCAGGACCTCAACCGGAAATTCCTTCCCGCTGAAACTGCGGTGCACCCAATCAAAACGGCGCGTGTTCATATCCCGCATCTGGGCAAAGATTTCTTTGGCCCTTTCCGCGGAAGACCGGCCGTCCGGTTGGTATTCCGGGGAAACATCGCCAGGTTCGAGTAGTTGCAATTGTTCCAGACTGGACACTTCCAAGAGACGCAATGCGGCCTGGTTGGCGTCCGCAAAACGATGGGTGGTCTCGTCCAACAACAGCATCGGATCGGCCAGATGATTGAAAAAATGCCGGAAACCCTCCTCGTTCCGGAAATGATGCACGGGGGATCCGTTGTTGGAATGAACGCCCACGGCCGGCTGCGATGCCTGGCAGATTTTTCGTTGGGTGGACTTTTTCATGGGCGATCCTAGTGGGCCGCCTGCTCCTAACTCAGAATTCACAATGGCAAGGACCGAGCGGAGTGCAAATTGAATCGGAGGCCTGAAGCTTGGCACGCCAATCACCTTTGAAAGGGTTATAGGGACAGGGTCCGGATTGCCGATGCCCGCTTCAATTTATGGGAGATGGGCGCAAAGGTGGTATTCCCCAGGATTCATCAACGTCCGCAGCCAGTCTGATCGCTGATGGTTTGGCCCCGTGTTTGGAAAAAAACCCAACAGGGTAGGGCTTGCTTGGTCTGATATTTTACGTTAATATACGTAAATATGAAAATCCACCCAAGCATGGCTTGTGCTCTGTTCCTGGCGGGCAGTGTCTGTGGACTCCAGGCCCAGCTCCGGCCGGAGCAGCACAAATGCCTGGTGGACACGGTGCGTTGGTTGGGCAGCGAAGGCGTGGGTTACGGCGAGGCCTGGCGTCTGCCGGACCGGCCCGGCACCTGGGTGATGGATTGTTCCAATACCACGCGTTATCTCTATGCCCGGGTTCTGGGCATCGATTTGCCGCGGACGGCGTCCGATCAGTATTGGACCCTGAGCCAGCAGGGGCGGATCACCGATGCCCCGGTCCGGACAGACGGGTCGATCGATACCACCGCCCTTTTGGGTCAACTGCGTTCGGGGGACCTGCTCTTTTGGGAATGGACCTACAACATCAAGCGCACACCTCCGGTCAGCCATGTCATGATCTACCTCGGGCGAACGGCGGACGGCACCCCGAAGATGGCGGGTTCATCCTCGGCCAGCCTGGGGGAAACGTTCAAGAGGGGCGGAGTGGATGTTTATGACTTCGACCCCAATGCCTCGATGGGTGGCGTCAAGGATATGTTCGGTGGCTACAAACGCCGGGCCCGCTTCGTCGGGTTTGGACGTCCCTTGCAACAGGTCCAGCCCGGGCCGGAAACAGCCGGATCGGCCTCCATCGAAAGGCCGCAGGGCTGATTCTGGGTTAGGGAGTCGATTCGATCCGGCAGGCGTGGCAGGTGAAGCCGGCGCCGAAGGATGTGAGCCAAAAGGTTCCCCTCGGGTTCCGCTTCAGGGCCTCTTCCAGGACAAACAGGATGGATGGGCTGCTCATGTTGCCGTGGTCCCGCAGGATGTGTTCGCTTTCCGCGAGCGGATGATCGGGCAACACCTTGCGGATGGCTTCGAGGACCTTTTTCCCGCCGGTGTGGACCAGCACGGTATCGCCATTCGCCATCGGGCGCTGGTGGTAAAGTTGGGCCACGGAATCCGCGGCCAATCCGGGTACCGAGCGGTCGAGGAGGTTGCGGAGTTTTCCCCCGGCGTTGTCGAAGCGCAGTTTTTCCCGTTCCCCCGGTAAATGGAGGGTCTGAAAATGATCACAGCAAACAGGGCTGTTGGTTGCCGGTTTTCCCGTCCAAATGGCCGCGGCGGCCCCGTCACCAAAGAGACAGGCGCTGATGAGCACCCCGGGATCATCATCGAGGAAAAAGGCGGCTGAACAGACTTCCACCGCCACGGTGGCGATGCGGGCATCGGGGTGGGCGGCCAGGAAATGGGCGGCCTGGCGGAGGGCGGGGATGGCGGCACCACATCCCTGGCCTGCCAGGTCGGACAACCAGGTATCGCTCCGCAGGCCCGCCTGTTCGCTGACAAAACTGGTCAACCCCGGGCAGAGATAACCGGTGCAGGTGCAGACGATGATCCCGTCGAGCGATGAAGCATCGAGGCCCGCCTGTTCCAGAGCCCGGTTGAGGGCCGAGGTGGCCAGGCCCGGGGCGGTGGCCTCGAAACGGCGGTTGAGGCCCTCGGCATCGAGCAGGAAGACGTCGCCCGGATCATCGAAAGCCAGGTGGCGTTTTTCGATCCCGCTGTCGCCGGAGAGAATTTTCTCCAGCAGGGTGAGGGAGCGGGGTTTGAGGTGGGCGGCCACGGGCGAGGCCGCGACGGCATCCCAGATGTCCCGTTGGGAGAACGAACGGGGAGGGACTGCATGGGCCAGCGCTTGCAGATACATGCAATACCCTACACCGCAATCGGCGGGATGGGGAAAAATGTTTCCCGTTAAAAAGCTTTTCCCTTTGAAGGCTAGACACGCACGGTCTTCCCGGTGCGGTCGGAGGTGAAGCAGGCGTCGAGCACTTTCTGGACGTCGGCACCGCGGGTGAAGTCGGGCTGGTCCTGTTTGCCGGTGCGGATGGCTTTGATGAAGCGTTGGAACATGTCGGGAGCAGGCTTGCACTGGAGGGTTTTCCAGGCTGCTTCATGGCGGTCTTGGCCGAGGCAGACGCTCAATTCGGTATAGCTTTTGGAGAGATCGATTTCGAGCGCGCCCTTGGTTCCATGGACGCGGAGGAAGACGCGGTTGGTGAATCCGGTGGCCCAGCGGCTGGTGTGGATGACGCCGAGGGCTCCGTTGGCCAACTCACAGTGGATGACGGCGGAATCGTTGGCGTCGAGCCGGTAACGGCCGCGGGTCTTTCCCTTGAGGGTTTCGAAGGTTTTCAAACGGCAATTGAGCCGGGCGATATCGCCCGCGACGCTGGTGGCGAAGTCGACGATGTGGACACCGACGTCGCCGAGCACGCCCTTGCTGCCCTTGGAGTAATCGAGCCGCCAGAGCCAGCCGTCGTGGGTCTTCCAATCGCCCCACATGTTGGCACTGAGCCAGCTTTGGAGGTAGGAGGCCTCGAAGTGGGTGATGGCACCGAGCCTGCCCGTGCGGACCAGTTCCTGGGCCTTCAGCCAGGCGGCGGAGCTGCGGTAGGAAAACTGGACCATGTTGATGCGGCGGGCTTTCTTGGCGGCCGCGACCATTTTACGGGCCTCGGGATAATCGACGGCGAGGGGTTTCTCGCACAGGACGTGTTTGCCGGCTTTGAGGGCGGCGAGGGAAATCGGCGCATGGAAGGCGTCGGAGGTGACGTTGGAGATGGCATCGACGTCCGCGTGGCGGATGAGTTCGTACGGATCGTTGAAGGTGTGGGGGATGCCGTATTTATCCGAGAAATCGAGGGCGCGCTGCGCATCGATGTCGCAGGCGGCTGCGAGGGTGACGCCTTTGATTTTCTGGAAGCTTTGCGCGTGGTGGTGGGCCATGCCGCCCGTGCCGATGATGGCCAGTTTGATCATAGGCCGAAAGCCTGTGCGCTGTCGGGGGCTTGGCAAATCAAAATACGGCGGGCATGCCCTCGGTGAGGAAGCGCAGTTGGGGGAGGATGCCCGCTTGTGATGCGGCCAGCATCAGGCGCTGGGGTGGTTCGTGATGGCGTTCGTAACTCAACCGGTAAGTGCCGAAATGCATGGGGATGAGCGTGCGGGCGCCGAGTTCCCGGAAAGCTTCCACCGCCTCCTCGGGGCTGATGTGGTGGTCGCGGCTGGAGGGATTCTCATAAGCGCCAATCGGAAGTAAGGCAATTTCAGGCCGGAGTCTGCGCCCGATTTCCGTGAAACCGTCGAACCAGGCGCTGTCGCCGGCATGGTAGACCGTGCGGCCCTGCCAGGTGAGGGCGAAGCCGCCGTAGCCGCGGTGTTGGTCGAGGATTTTGCGCGCGCCCCAGTGCTTGGCCGGGGTGAAGGTGATGTCGAGCCCGTCGAATGAGAGGGTGTCCCACCAGTGCATTTCCAGGACTTTTTCGAAGCCGAGGTTGTGCACGAGGTCACCCACGCCGTGGGGGACGACGACCGGTTGGCGTTCCGCGACCCGGCGGAGTGTGGGGCGGTGGAGGTGGTCGAAGTGGGCGTGGGTGACGAGGACGAGGTCGATGTTGGGCAGGTCGTGCAGTGGGAGGCCCGCGTGTTTGAGGCGGCGGATGACCAGGAGCCAGTTGGCCCAGTTGGGATCGATGAGGATGTTGTGCTTGGCCGTCTGGATGAGGAAAGAGGCATGGCCGATCCAGGTCAGGCAGATCTGGTTGCCGGTGAGCTTGGGGAAGAGGGGCGATTGGCGGGCGCGCACCCCGGCCTTGCGGGTGAGGAGCGAGGGGAGGAGCACCTCGGTGATGAAATTCCGGGTGCGCCAACGCGGGAGGGATTTTGGCTTTTCGGGCCGCGACACAGGGGACAGAGTAAATGCCGGACAAGCAACCACCAACCCTTTTCCTTGGTTCGTCCCTTCCCCTTTCTCCTTTCCCATTTCCTATTCCACCACCATGGACCCACGCCCGATCAACGACGCCAAAGCCCGTCTGCGCACCGAGATGCGCAGACGATTGGCGGCGCTTGAGGCCGGTGCGTGCCAGAAAGAATCCACCACCATCAGGACCCTGTTGGGAGAACGGATGGGATCGGGCGAGTGGGTGGCCTTCATGCCCTTGCCCAATGAACCGGACATCCGGCCGTTGTTGGAGGCTCGCTGGCAGGCTGGAAGGTCGGTTTGGCTGCCGCGCGTGGCGGGAGACGACTTGGTCTTGCATGAAGTGGGTGGACCGGGGGATTTGTCCACTGGAAGCTTCGGAGTGGCCGAACCGTCGTCGCACCTTCCGGTCTGGCGGGGCGGACCGGGAGTGTGTCTGGTGCCGGGGTTGGCCATCGACGCCGAGGGGAGGCGCTTGGGGCGGGGGCGGGGCTACTACGACCGGCTGCTGGCGCGGCTGGGGCCGGAAGTGGAAAGCATCGGGGTCTTCTACTCCTGCCAGCAGGTGGAACGCGTACCGTTCGAGGACTGGGACCGCCGGCTGGATGCGGCGGTGACCGGTGATGGTTGGGTCCTGCGGTCCCGGCACTAACTTGGATTGGATTCTTGGACCGGGGGTGGTTGCCATCCGGGAATTCATGCGCCAAAATGGAGTCGAACCCGGGTGCCGCAAGCATGGCACCGTTTATGCTTTTCCGTTTGGAGTCAACCCACACCAGGAGGAATTATGCTGAAAGCCAATTGCCGGGGCCAATTCACGGCCGATGATTTCCAATTTGTGGTCCGCACACTCTCGCGCAGCCGGAAGGATGCGGTGCCGTTGGCGGATTTGCTGGCCGACGAGGACACACGGGACTGCGTGGTGGACCATGACCTGGTCTACCGGGAACTGCTGGATGAATGCCATTGCCTGAAGGTCTCCCCGGCATTTTATTTCTACGTGCTGGTGCGGCAGGCCTCCCGGCGGGCGGGGATCGATGACCGGGAAATGGCGGATTACATCTCCGCCGTGCTGGTGGAATTCGGCCGCAAGGCGGTGAGTGCGCGGGATGGCGAGGTCAACAGCCTTTTTGCCTATCCTTACATCAGCGACATGTTGCTGATGTTGAAGGATGCGGGTCCGTGGGAGCGGCTCATGATCTCGTCACACATCGCGGACTACTCGCTTTTTGTCAGCGGTGTTTTTGCCGACCGGGTGCGGGCGCAGAACCGCCTGCGGGGAGGGCCGGACCTGCGTTTTTATGAGGAGATGGGGCAGAGCCATTACAGGGCGGCATCCAACGAGCGGTTGGTGGAAGAGACCGAGCACAAGCGGGTTTTCCGACAGTTGGGCGAGCGGTTCCACCAAGTGCGAAGGGTGTTGAACGAGTTGGCGGAAAACGTGCTGCATCTTTCCGGAGGGCACAGCCTGCTGCCCGGCAGGCTGGCATGAGCCTGCTTTCGGAAATCCAGGAAGTGCTGGAACGGACTTACAGTCCGTCGGGCATCAACTTGGAACAATGCCTGATCGGGGGGCGTCGCTCGGCCGAGTTGGCCGCCCTCTGTCCGGGTGCGGGGGCACTGACTCCCGTGGCACGCACCTACCTGCGCACCTCCGCGGACAATCTCTACATTGGCATCTACTATGATCCTTCCCTCATCCGTTGTCTCGAGGAAGAGGACCCCCGCGAATCGATCAGCCACCGCAACGTCGTGGCCTTCATCCAGTTCATCGAGGAGATCACCCACGGGGTGCATGCGGCCCTGGCCTTCCGGGCCGGGTGGAGGCGATGGGATTCGGAGCAATTTGCCTGTGCCTTGGAGGCCCAGGCCCGCGTGGACACCTATTTTCTGCTGGTGCGTTTCTGTCGCCTGTTAGGCGGAGGGCCGATTTCCACGGAGACCCGGGACTGGATCTGGGAACGCTTGTACGGGGATGAATCGGATGGTGGTGGTGATGGCCGGGTAGAGCGCCGTTACCGACTGGCCCGTGGTCTGGCTGGCCGCTTTGTTGCCGCAGTGCGGCGGCATCCGCGACGCGAACGCGTGTTGTTGATCCGTCGCTTTCGTGGCCCGGGCTTGGCCGAGAAGCTGCGCTTGGTCCGGTCTCTGGAGAAGTGATCCGCATTGGGCTTGGCGCACGTCTTAAGACGGCTACCCTGACCCCAACTGCATGAACTACGACCTGCCCACGGTCCGCAGAATTCTTGACAGGATCCGGCGCGATCCGCTCAGCACCGAATCCTGGCACAACCTCCTCATCCAGTGTTTCGACCAGAAGGACTCCGATTCCTTCGAGGGTTACCAACTCATCTCCGACTGTCTGGACAACCTGGTCCGCTCGGAGAAGTTGAGCAACCTTGGGCGGGGCGAGGACGGGGTGATCCTGTTGACACCCGAACAGATCGACGTCCTGGTCCGCCTGAGTCGCTCGCCCAGGGACACTTTGGCCTTGCCGGCATTCGGGAAGATGCTCTACCAGGATTTTGCCAAGCGGGATGAGGCCCACCGGATCTTTTCCTATGCCTCCAAGATCGATCCTGTGAACGCCGAACTTCACCGTTGGGTGGAGCGATCCGGTGAGGGGGGAGGATCGTCGGCCACCGCTTTGGAGATTGCCGCCGTGCCACCACCGCCCGACCCGGTGCAGCCGCAGCGCCGTCGCGCGGACATCCGCCGGATGATGCGGGTGACTTCGAAAGTCGCGGCAGATCTGGTTTCCCATCATCCGGTTCAGGAAATGCCTTCGCCCGGGCAACTACCGACGCCGGTGGCGGCACCTCTGGTGGCCGCGCCCGCGGCGCCCGAAGATGAAGAGATGCAGGGACATCTCGACCGGATGCTGACCAAGGCGATGTTGGGGCAGTGGGACCGCCTTCAGGAGGATGCGGAGATCTTTGAACAGCCCGGGCTGGCCCACTGGATGCGGGCCCCGGTTTTTTTCCTCATGGCGCGGATGCTTCAAGCGGCCCAGCGACCGGAAGCGGCCTTGGATTGGTGCCAGAAAGCCCTGGCGGCCGCTCCGACGATGGCCTCGCTGTCGTTTTATCAGGCGACGCTTTACCACGAGCTGGGACGGGCGCAGGACGCCCGCCTGGTCTACGAGGGTTTGGTGGGGCGGCATCCGGACCATGTCCAGTCCTGGGCGAACCTGGGGGTTCTGCATTATGAGCTGGAGCAGTTTGCCGCGGCCGAAAGCTCGCTCAGACGGGCGCTGGAATTGCAGCCGGATTCGGCCAAGTTGTGGAACAATCTGGTCTCCGTTCTGGTAGAGCGCGGTGACAGTGCTGCGGCCTTGGAGGCGGTGGACCGGCTGGCCGCCCTCGATCCCGACAATGCCGAGGTCATCCTCAAGCGGGGCATTGTCTATCTCCAGGTGGGGGACATCGCGGCGGCAGATGCGGCTTTCCGCAACCTTCTGGCCCAAGATCCGGAATCGGTTCCCGGTTTGTGCTACCTGGCCGTGGTCCTGGCCCGCCAGGGGAATCCCGAGGATGCCCTATCTCTCTGTTGGCGAGTATCTCGCAATATCGAGTTCCGTCCAATGGTGGCCTTTGCCTGGTATGAAACCGGCCTGGGTCTGGAAAGCGCAGGCGAGATGGCCCGGGCACTGGAATGCCACCGTTCAGCGGTCGAGGCCGACCCCTCCCATGGCCGGGCCTGGACCCGCTGCGGTTGGATCCAGCGCCAGCAGGGGAATTTGGAAGAGGCGGAAATCGCCCTGGCCCAGGCGGTTCGGGCCGAGGCCGGGGATGCCCGTGCCTGGTCGGAACTGGCGTTGGTGCGTTACAGCGTGGGGCGGTATGCCGAGGCGGCGGAGGCGTTCATGCGCGCTTCCGATCTGTCACCGGAAATTCCCGATTGGCCCTACAACGCCGGGGTGGCGTGGGAGAAGATGCAGATGCCCGAACAGGCAGCGGGGGCCTATGAACGGGCAATCAAGATCCAGACCGATCATGCTTCCGCCCGGATCAATCTCGGTTTGCTCTACGTGCAGCAGGGCCAATCCGAACGCGCCGCCTCCTGCTTCCAAGGCCTGGTGTTGGTCCGGCCTGATTACGCCCGCGGTTGGTTCGGGTTGGGTTTGGTGTATGAAGGCGTGCAGAAGTGGGACGAGGCCATCCGCTCATTGGAAAAAGCGGTCGCCATCGATCCGGAGCTTCTGGAAGCCCATGCCCACCTGGCCTATGTCTACCGCAAGGCCGGACAAGTGGAAAAAGCCAAGGCGGCCGAAGAACGCTCCCACCCCCGGGATAAATCTGAAATGCCTTCAGACGCTCCGGCCTGAACGGAAGACAGGCTGGTGGTTCCACCAGACCACCCCACCACCCAGAGACCTGGATTTGAGGAGGTGTTGGCCTTGGGGTCTGGATTTGGATCGGGATCGGGATCAGATCAGGATCCCTTTCCCGACACCGAGCAAAGTGAAGCGGGGAAGTGTCCGGCTCAGCGACCGATTGAAAGAGGGGCGATGTGGCGTACGGCCAGCATGAAGACACTGTTGGACAGCAGGAGCAGAACCGGAGACAGGGCAGCGCAGGCCAGACCTTCCCAGGGAACCCGCCTGATACGCAACGCACGGCCAAGCAGCAGGAGGCATCCGCACAGCCATAGCGTCAGCAAGGCGAGACCGGCCAGGGCCAGACAATCCGCATAGGTTGGGAAAACCCGGGTGAAGGCGTATTCCCATTTCATCGTGGCCGCCTGGGGGGTGACAAAGTAGCCGGCTGCTGCGCTGATCGAGCCCAGCACCACGCCCGCAGCCGAGGCAAGTAGCAAGCCCCTTTCCCAAAGGACCCGGCCTTCCGTAGGATTCATCGCGAGGTGATGGCGGTCAGTTCGAACAGATCCACCGCGGCGTCCTGGCTGATGCCGAAATAAATTTGATAGGTCCCGCCCATTTTATCCGGCCGGGCTTCCTCGGCCTTCAGGATTTCCTGGCTGCCGGACAGGAGGGAGAGGCGGATGCGGTCCTTGGTTTTCAGGTCGGCGGTCAATTGCAACGGGCCAGACATGGTGGACGGGGCCTCGGCTTCCGCGAGGACGGTGGCGTTATCGCCATCGCCCCGTTGGAGATAAAAGCGGCCCTTGCTCTTGTCCAGGTAAGCGTAGTAGTAGAGGCCGGAGGAGAAATCGATGAAGCCGAAGCCACCCGAACCGCCCGGCGAGGTAATGGTGAAGTTTCCGCTGAGGTTCAAGGTGTCCGTGTAAGCGGCGACATTGACCGACTGGATTTTGGCCCCCTCCTTCAGCCGGAGGAAGCGTTTGCCCTTTTCTTCGGTGATGACCCCGTCGCCGGCCTCGCTGAGGTAACTCCAATGGCGCAACGTAGAAAGGTCGGCTTTCTTGGTTTCTTCTTTCCAAGTGTCTTGGGCGATTTTGGCCGAGTAGGCGTTGGGGATCAAAAGGACGACGGCGCTCGCGGCGGTGAGAACCCATGAGTGCGCTCGTGATCTGGTTAAACCGATCGTGTCTTGCCGGGGGGAAGAAAAAGAGGATTGGGAGTAGAACCGACCCGGGCTCGAACCTAGGGGACCATGCATGGTGAGAGGCTAACCGTGCCAGGAGAAAAGTCCAGAGCGCCAGAATCGACTGGGCGGCTTTTGAAGAATGGTCAGGGACGATCTTCCCCCCCGCGCTGGCTTTGAGGTTCCGATTGGCTGATCAGGCGAAGCGAATCCAGCGGGAAAGGTTGGCCATGCGGCCGGAGGGTGGGTCCTCTGAGGGGGGTGGGGCGGTGTCCGGAGGGGCCAAGAGGGAAATTTGTTCGGGGTGTGTTGCCTCGGAGGCCATGATCGGCATCAGGAAGGTTTGGGTATCGACCCAGTCCGTGCTGTGTGACTCCCGGATGTAATCCTCGGCCAACAATTCGCCCTTGTGCCAGAATTCCAGAACATCCTCGGTCATGAAGGGGCCGTGTTCGGTGTGGTCCCTCCAGATGTAGTAGAGGTTGGATGGAGGAACTTCCACGCGTGCGGTCACCCGCTGGTATTTGTTTCTGGCCATGGGCCTAGCATGTGCCAGGCATTGCCAATCTCAAGTATTAATTAGCTCTAGAAAAAAGTTATTACATTTATGGGGGGCGGCCGAAGTTGGCCGGCAGGGAAGTTTACAAAAAAATGGGAAGGGGCCTGACAGGTCGTCAAATGATTTGTCAGACACCGGCCCGGGCCGTTAGGGCAAAAAAAAGCCCGGCCGGAGCCGGGCTTTTTGGCTATATGGGGCTCGAGGCCGGGTCAGCCGCCGATCATCGATGCGACCATGGCCCGTTCTTCGACCAGTTCCTTGTTGGTGGCCGCGATTTTGGCCTTGGCGAAATCATCCTGTGCGTAAGAAGTGATGACCTCGTAGCTCCCGGGGGTGGTGGTTTTCACCGGCATGCCGGCCCACACGTTCGGGTCGAAGCCGTAGTGGCCATTGGATTTGACGGCAACGGAATGGATGGCCCCGGGGGTGACCAGGCTCCGGACATGGTCGACGAGGGCGTTGGCGGCGGAGGCAGCGGAGGAAGCGCCGCGGGCGGCGATGATGGCGGCGCCCCGCTTGCCGACGGTTTCACAGAACGGGCCCCTGAGCCACTCGTGGTCGGTGATGACGTCGGTGGCTTTTTTGCCGGAGATGGTGGCGTGCGCGAAGGCGGGGAACATGGTCGGGCTGTGGTTGCCGTAGATGAAAATGTCCTTCACCTCGGTGAGATCGACCTTGGCCTTGAGGGCGAGCTGGGTCTGGGCGCGGTTCTGGTCGAGACGGACCATGGCGGTGAATCGCTCGGCCGGGAGGCGTTTGGCCTGGCTGGCGGCGATCATGCAATTGGTGTTGGCAGGGTTGCCCACGACGGCGACGCGGGCGTCATCGGCGGCGACCTCGTCAATGGTTTTGCCCTGGCCGATGAAGATCTGGCCGTTGTCTTTGAGGAGGTCGGCGCGTTCCATGCCGGGTCCGCGGGGTTTGGCGCCGACGAGCAGGCACCAGTTGGCGTCCTTGAAGGCAACCTTGGCGTCACCCGTGAGGACCATGCCCTTGAGGAGCGGGAAAGCGCAGTCGTCGAGTTCCATGGCGACGCCTTCGAGGGCCTTCATGGGTTTTTCCAAGGGCACTTCGAGCAATTGGAGGATGACGGGTTGTTCGGGTCCGAACATGGCACCGGAGGCGATGCGGAAAAGAAGCGAGTAGGAGATTTGGCCGGCAGCACCGGTGACGGCAACACGGATGGGGGATTTCATAACAAGGCCGATATTAGTTTTTTTGTTCCCGCTGACAATGCTTGTCTGGGGTGGCCTACGACTCAGTAGATTCGAAGTCGGTCGCGACTGGAAGCCTGATAGATCAAGGCTGGGGGCTGTCCTGGCGGAGGGGGTTGGCTTCTCCGCCGTAGGGGGGGAACTTGAAGATGGTTTCGCCTTCTTTTCCGTAATTCAGGACGTCGCGGGCCATGCGCTCCACGTAGAAACGGTCGTCGCGGAGGGCGTAGAGAACTTGCTGCAGTTTGAGGGTGCGGGCCTGTTCGGACTCGATTTCGCCGAGAAGGGCGATCTTGCGTGCCTGGGCCTGCTGGGTTTTGAGGATCTGGGGCCAGAAGATCACCCCGGCCAGGGTGAGCAGGCCGAGGATGATGGCGAAGTAGAACCAGGGGACCAGGCGACCCCAGAGGTCGCCCGTAGACGGCCGCGTGGAGGCGCGGATGCTGCGCGGATCGAAGAATTTCGACCGTGCCCCCATGCGGATCAGAGCACCCCGCCGTAAACGGCGCTGGAGCCCAGCTCGGCCTCGATTTGCAGGAGGCGGTTGTATTTCGCCAAGCGATCGGAACGGGAGAACGACCCGGTTTTGATCTGTCCGGCATTGGTGGCGACGGCGATGTCGGAAATGGTGGTGTCTTCGGTTTCTCCGGAGCGGTGGCTGATGACGGCGGTGTACTTGTTCGTCTGGGCCAGCTCGATGGCGTCGAGGGTTTCGGTGAGCGAGCCGATCTGGTTGACCTTGACCAGGATGGAATTGGCGGTGCCGGTCTGGATGCCCTTGCGGAGGAACTCGACGTTGGTGACGAAGAGGTCATCGCCGACGAGCTGGGTGTTGTGGCCCATGGCGTCGGTGAGTTTCTTCCATGAGGTCCAGTCTTCTTCGGCGGTGCCGTCCTCGATGGAGATGATGGGGTATTTTTTCTGCAGGTCCTGGTAGAAGGCGATGAGCTGTTCACCGCTGAGTTTGCGGCCGTCGGACTTCTTGAAGACGTATTTCTTGTTCTTGGCGTCGTAGAATTCGGAAGAGGCGACGTCGAGGGCGATGAAGATGTCCTTGCCGAACTTGTAACCGGCCTTCTTGACCGCCTGGGCGATGACTTCGAGGGCGTCTTCGGTGGAGGAGAGTTTGGGGGCGAATCCGCCCTCATCGCCGACGGCGGTGCCGAGGTGGCGGTCGTGGAGGATGCCTTTGAGGGTGTGGAAGATTTCGGCACCGTAGCGGATGGCTTCCTTGAAGGAGGGCGCACCCTTGGGGACGATCATGAATTCCTGGAAGTCGATGGGGGCGTCGGAGTGGGCGCCACCGTTCATGATGTTGGCCATGGGGACGGGCAGGACCTTGGCATTGGGGCCGCCGAGGTATTTGTAGAGGGGTTGGCGGAGGGCGGCGGCGGCGGCGTGGGCGTTGGCCAGGGAGACGGCGAGGATGGCGTTGGCGCCAAGCTCGGACTTGGTCGCGGTGCCGTCGAGCTTGATCATGGCCCTGTCGATGCCGACCTGGTCGCAGGCGTCGTGGCCCTTGAGGGCGGGGGCGATTTTCTTGTGGACGTTGGCCACGGCCTTGAGCACACCCTTGCCGAAGTAACGGGTCTTGTCCCCATCGCGCAATTCCACGGCCTCGTGCACGCCGGTGCTGGCGCCGGAGGGCACCATGGCGGTGCCAACGGCCCCGCCGGAGAGTTCCACGCGGGCGGCCACGGTGGGGTTGCCACGGGAATCGATGACTTCGAGGGCTTGGATGGAAGAGATGGAGGTCAGGCTCATGGAGGAGGGTTCAGGTTGGGGTTATAAGGTTTGGGTGGGGAAAGTACAGACGATTATGAGGCGAAGGGCTTGATCGAATCGATGCGGACCCGGCGGATGGCGGATCCTTCGAGGGGAAGGTTGACCACGTCACCGACCTTGCGTTTCATCAGGGCGGAGGCGACAGCCGTCATGTAGGAGATGATTCCCTTTTCGGGGGCACTGTCCCAGGCGCCGAGGATGGTGTATTCGAGTTTGGCACCGCCGTCTTCGTCGACCAGCGACACGATGGTGCCGATGTTGACCTCCGAGCAATCGACGTTTTTGAAGTCGGTGCCCTGGGCGGTCACGAGCATGCCTTCCAACTCGGCCTTGCGGCGCATGAGGATGGTCTGCATTTCCTTGGCGGATTTGAATTCGTGGTTCTCGCGCAGGTCGCCGTAGGATCGGGCCACGCCGATTTCCTTGCTGTTCTCGGGGATTTTCTTGAGGACGATTTCCTCCAGTTCCTGCTGGCGGCGGCGCAGGCTTTCCCAGGAGACGATGAGGGGTTGGGCCTCGCTGCGGCTTTCTCCCTTGGTGATCATGCTCTGGACGTAGGGGTAGAGCTTGACCAGGGCGGCGAGGAGGGAGCGCTTGTCGAGTTCTTCGAAAGCCGGGCTTTGCAGGACGGCACGGGCGACGTCGCGGACCTGGTCCTCACCGGCGCTGGCCAGGAGATCCTTGAGCAGTTCCTTGTCGGTCAGGAGGAGGTCCTCGAGGCGCGAGGCTTTGCGGGAGCCGCCGAGTTGTTCGAATTCAAGGACGGAGAGGATGGCGGCGAAGAGTTCGACGTTGATGAGGGAGGCGAAATCGCCGCCGCGATTGCGGGCCAGCCAGAAGAGGAAGTCGTAGTGGAGGTTGCGCTCGCGGATGAGGCGGGTCAGAAGGCTGAGGAGTTGGTCAAAGCGGCCATCGTTCTTGTAAGTGGTGATGATGACCTCGGCCAGGCGGCTGTTGGCCAGGGGCATGAGTTGGGCGGTGGTGTTGTTCCACTGGTCGCCGACCATGTTCTTGACGCGCTCGAGGCAGCGGGACTGTTTGGCCGCAGGGAGGGCCTCGATCAGGTTGACGAGGTTCTTGAGGTCACGGGGGAGGAATTTTTGCAGGGCGGCGTTGTTGGCGGCGTGTCCCGCGGCCAGGGACAACTCATCGCGGGCGAGGCAGAGTTCGACCGCGAGGGCGGACTGGGAGACGGGCATCTTGGCCAGGATGGCTTCGACCTCGGCATTGACTTCGGTGAAGACGGCCGGGTCGTTGATTTCTTTCCAGTGTTTGGCCAAACCGTCGAGGGTGGGGATCTTGGCTTTGGCCCCGATGGCGTCACGGAAGGCTTCGAGGGAATTCTGTTTGCGGTCGGGAGGACTGTCGTGGAGGAGGATGGTTTCGGTGCGGCGGGAAGGGACCACAAAGTGGGGGTCTTTCTTCATTTCCCGCTTGGCCGCTTCCCACCATTTTTTCCAGTCGGCGGGTGGAATGAGGGCGGGAACAAGGGCAATCTCAATGCGTTCCGCGGTGGCGTCCTTGCCCAGGCTGCGGACGACGGTGCGCATGGTTTCGCCGGGGTTTTTCTTGGCGGCGGCGCGGACGGTCTCGGGGTCGTTGAGAACCTTCGAGATGATGTGGTCTTCGGGGAGGGGTTTGAGGGATTCGGCGGCGAAGTCGAATGTGAGGGTGTGTCCGGGCTTGCCGGTGAAGTCGACGACCATCTGGCGGAGGGCGGTGTCCCAGAGGCGGATTTTGCCATTGCCCCAGCTGCGGTGTTGGCAGCAACGGCCCGGGGCCAGTTCCTGAAGTTTGGCGGCGGTTGCGGGATTCAGTTGTTCAGTGTCGACGAGCTGTTGCAATTCGGATTCCATTCACGCCGATAGTGCTTCATAGAGCAATGAATTGCAACGGCAAATCGGCGGGGTCCCGGAGCAGCATCAGGGAGCTGCGGGTGGGGAGGGGAAACGCTGGCGGATTTCCTTGAAGGCGGTGCCCATTTCCATCTTGAGCTGTTCCTCGGCCTGCTGGCGGACGCGGGTCTCTATGGCGATGCGTTTTTCCCAGTAAAAACGGACGTATTCGTTTTCGCGTCCGGCTGGAATGGCCCACTTCTGTTCGCGGGCTTCGGCCAGGGCTTCCTCGCGGGTGCGCTGCCGGAAGCGTTCGATCACGCGGTGAAAATCCTCTTTCCCGGTTTCGTCCATTTCCTGGTATTTGGGCCAATTTTGAATTTCTTCCTGGACGCGTTCCGGGGGGAGGAGGGCGATTTTGAGCATCTGGCCGAACTGGGGGGAGCCGGCCATGAGGAAGGGTTTGAAGGGCATGAGGTGGCGCAAGCCACCCTTGGGGGGGCGCATACCGCCCTTGCCTTCGCCCGGTGGGCCGTCCAATGGGGGACCGCCGGGACCGTCTTCCGCACCGGGGCGCGGAGGCGGCGGAGGGAAGTCCGCTTGGGCGTGGGCCGACGAAAGACTCAAGATCAGGACGGCGGCCGCGCCGAACAGGGTCACCACTCGACGTTCCATGACCGGCTTTGCTCCTGGTAGGCGACGAAGGCATCGAGACCCTGGTGGATTTCATCATCGGCCATCAAGTTGGGGGTGGATTCGGCGGGTTGGGATATCCGCCATGTGACGATGGCCGTAAGGGCGATGGCCAAGGCGCCGGCCAGGACCGGCATGCGGAAGAGGAGGCCGGGCCGGGCCCAGAAGGGACGGCGGTTTTCCTCCTCGCGACGGAGGCGGGCCATCAGGCGCTGTTCGAACCAAGGGGGTGCGGGCGGGGGCGGGGCCTGCGCCAGCAATTGGTCCAGATGGTCGATGGGTTCTTTCATGATGCCTCCTGATATAACTCCTGATTTTGGGTTAAGTTTCACGCAAATAATCCTGCAATCGCTGCCGTAGCATGTCGCGGGCCCGGAAAAGAAGGGATTTGACCGCAGGTACGGTAGTTTGGAGGACGCGGGCGATTTCCTCGTAATCGAGCTGTTCATACTGCCTGAGCACCAGGGCGGATCGCTGCAGTTCGGGCAGCTCGGCCATGGCCGTCTCCAGGGTCCGGCGCATTTCTTTCTCCTGGAGCATCTGGTCGGCGGAGCGGGCTTCCGGGTCGGGCAGGGGGGATTCGATCTCCTCGCCGTCGGGCCCGACCGGGTCGAGGGGAACTGAGGGGTGGCGGCGGGATTTTTTCAACTGGGTGAAGACACAATTGCGGCAGATGGTCATGAGCCAGGTGGTGAATTTGGCCTCGGGACGGTAGCGGGCCGCAGCGCGGTGGACGCGTATGAAGACCTGCTGGGCCACATCCTCGGCTTCGCTTTGGTGGGCGCCGAGCATCTTGTAAACCGTCCCGTAGACCCGGTCCTGGTGGCGCCGGACCAACGCGGCAAAGGCCCCGTCGTCGCCTGCGGCCGTGGCGCGCATGAGGTCCTCGTCCGGGAGGTCTGACATGGGGGCGATCATAACGGGCCCGGATCGAACCGTCCACCGTTGACAAAGTCGCGTGGGCGACGTTTTATGGCCCTTCCACTATGGCAGGACACAGTCATTGGTCCCAGATCAAGCGCGCCAAGGGGGCGGCCGACGTCAAGCGCGGCCAGCTCTTCAGCAAGCTGTCGCGCGAAATCACCGTGGCCGCCAAGATGGGCGGGGGCGACCCCTCGTTCAATCCACGCCTGCGCACGGCTATCCAAACAGCCAAAGCCGAGTCCATGCCCGCCGAGAACATCGAGCGTGCGATCAAGAAGGGCACGGGTGAACTGGAGGGGGTTTCCTACGAGGAACTGACCTATGAAGGCTACGGCCCGGCGGGGGTGGCGCTGTTGGTTGAGACCCTGAGCGACAACCGGAACCGCACCGCGCAGCAGATGCGGGCGATTTTCACCCGCGGGGGCGGAAACCTCGGGGCGACCGGGGCCGTCAGCTGGATGTTCAAGAAGAAGGGCTGGTTCCGGCTGGAGGGGGGCGACGAGGAAAAGGTGATGGAAGCGACCCTGGACGCCAACCCGGAGGACATTGCTGTCCAGGATGGGGCGGTCGAGGTCTTCTGTGCGCCGGAGAACTACGAGTTGGTGGAGAAATCGCTCAAGGCGGCAGGCTTGGAGCCCGGGCAGGCCCGGCTCAGTCTCTTTGCCGAAAACCTCACTCCCGTGGCCGACCTTTCCACGGCCCGGCAGGTCCTGGATCTGGTGGAAGCCCTGGAAGAGCACGATGACGTCCAGCGCGTTCATACCAATGCGGACATTTCGCCCGAGCTGGTCCGGCAGTTGTCCGCAGGTGGATTGACTCCCTAGCCTTTTTTGGCTAAAATTTTTTGATGAAGAAGCGGCTCCTCGCTTTATCCATCTTGGCATTGGTCTCTAATCCGGTCCGTCTCCCCGCCGTCAATCTCATCATTCAAAATCCAGGTTTCGAGAACACATCCGGGCAGACGGTGTTCCAGGAATTCACCTTTGGCACGCCCGCGGGCTGGGCCCTTTACGACCCCAACAGCCTGGTCAACCAAAGCACGGTGTATACCGGCACGTTGCAGCCGAACGGCGTGCAGTTTTTCCCGGTGCCGGCCCCGCAGGGCAGCCGCGTGGCCATTCTTTTCAACAGCGGGAGCAAGGCGGCGGGCGTCTATGGTTACCAACAGACACTGACCGACACCCTCCAGGCCAATACGCAATACTCCCTGACCGTACGGGTCGGCAACATCACCTCGGGAACGTCCCAGAACAACACCTTTTACAATCTCTCCAATTTCCCCGGCTACCGCGTCGATCTTCTGGCGGCCGGGTCGGTCATCGCCTCCGACAACAACAGCCTGAGCATCGCCGAAGGCGCCTGGGCTTTGAGCACGGTCACCTTCACCACCGGGGTATCGGTGACCCCGTCACAGGCGCTGGGCATCCGCCTGACCAGTTTGAATGCCACCAACGCCGCCGGGGTGGACAACGAGGTCGACTTCGATGATGTCCAGCTCACCGCCGTGGCCGTTCCCGAGCCGGGAAGTTTTGGTTTGTTAGGTCTGGGTGTGTTGGGGCTTGCCTGCTGGAGGAGGCTCCGTCCGGCCGGATTGGGCCGCCATTGACGGTGTCCGGTGTGGTTACTTGAAGGGGGAGGCCGAGGTTTCCCAGGCCGGATTGCGTTCGGAAAAGAATTTGATCGGCCAGGTTTCAGGAAAGAGGGCCACCGGGCGTTCTTCGGCATCCAGGGCCAGACTGACGCCGGTCGGCAGGTCGCATTGCCAGGGGTCGCCGCCTTCGGCCGAGCGGATCCAACGGATGTGCCGCCAGGGGGCGGGTTCCACACGGGACAAGGCCCCGTACTCGCTCTCCAGCCGGTATTGTACGACCTCGAACTGGAGGGGGCCGACCGCACCTAACAAAGCAATCCGCTGGGCGGCGTGGGGCTGGGAGAACCCCTGGACCACGCCCTCGGCCAGGAGCTGGGTCAGGCCCTCGCGGAAGCGCTTGGATTGCGCGGTCGAGGGGTTGTGGAGGAATGCGAAGCATTCCGGGGCGAAACGGGGGATTTCGTCAAAGAAGACGTCGGGCTTTTCTGCCAGGGCGTCACCGATCTGGAAGTCGTGGTTGCCGACGATACCGACGACGTCGCCGGCGTAGGATTCGTCGACGGTTTCCCGTTCCTGGGCGAAGAGGCGTTGGGAATTGGAGAGGCGGACTTTCTTTCCGGTGCGGGTGTGGGTGACCTGCATGTCGCGCTCGAATTTGCCCGAAACGACGCGGATGAAGTAGATGCGGTCGCGGTGGCGGGGGTCCATGTTGGCCTGGATCTTGAAGACAAACCCGGCAAAGGCGTTTTCCGCGGGGTCGATGACACGGTCGCGGGATTTGCGCGGGCGCGGTGGCGGGGAAAGCTCGAGGAAGGCGTCGAGGAGCAACTGCACCCCGAAATTGTTGCTGGCGCTGCCGAAGAAGACCGGGGTCAGTTCGCCGCGCTCGACCGCTGCGCGGTCGAAGGCGTGGCCGGCCCCGTCGAGCATGGTGAGTTCCTCGACGGCTTGGGCGAGGGAAGCGGGGTCGGTGTGTTCCTTGACGAAGCTGTCGTCCAAACCGCCGACTTTGACCGGGGCGCGGTAGGCCCCGTGGGCGGTGCGCTCGAAGAGGTGCATTTCCTGCGTCCGGCGGTCGAAGACCCCGCGGAATTCGGGTCCGGCGCCGAGGGGCCAGTTCATGGCGCAGGCGCCGATGCCGAGGACGGACTCGAGCTCGTCGAGGAGCGTGAGCGGCTCGCGGGCGGGGCGGTCGAGTTTGTTCATGAAGGTGAAGATGGGGACGCCGCGCTGGCGGCAGACTTCGAAGAGCTTGCGGGTCTGGGTCTCGATCCCCTTGCCGGCATCGATGACCATGATGGCGGCGTCGACGGCGGTGAGGACGCGGTAGGTATCCTCGGAGAAGTCCTTGTGGCCCGGGGTGTCGAGGAGGTTGACCACGCAGCCGCCGTATTCGAACTGGAGCACGGTGGAGGAGATGGAGATGCCACGTTTTTTTTCCAGCTCCATCCAGTCGGAGGTGGTGGCGCGCTGGTTCTTGCGGGCGGTGACCGAGCCGGCAAGCGAGAGGGCGCCGCCGTAAAGGAGGAGTTTTTCCGTGAGGGTGGTTTTGCCGGCATCCGGGTGGGAGATGATGGCGAAGGTGCGGCGGCGCTGGATTTGCTGGGGCAGGCTCATGGGATGCGGAAGGGGGAGGAAGCGTCCCAGAACCGACGCCGGAGGCAAGCCGGAAGCCCGGGAGCCGTGGACGGTCGTCGGAAACGTTTGGCGGGGGACGGGGAAGGGGCTAATATGGCTAGACATGCGAAGTGTCCATACCCCGGGAGTCGGAAGAAGAGGGAGGGCCGGAGGCATGACCCTCTTTGAGGTGGTGTTGGCCATGGCCATCCTGGTGGCGATCGCCGGCGGGGTGCTGCTGACCATTCGCACCTCGATGGAGACTTCGGTGCGGGTGGCGCGGGTGCGGGATGATGACGCCATTGTCTATTCTTTTGTTGAACTGATGCGGGAAACGTTCCGCAATCTGCCCTCCAACGCGACCCTGCAGGTCCTGAACGACCGGGCCGCGTCGCCGCCGGTGCAGCGGCTGGTGATCGACGAGCCGGGGCGCATCCTGGGCTTCGGACAGGTGTCCTTTGTGCGCCAACGGGTGGTGATGGACGCGGAACGTCGCCCGGGCGGGTTGATGTGCGTGCAGTTGACCGCGTTCAACCGGGTGACGAAAGTGGGGGAGAAGCCGGTGCCGTTGGTCTTGATCGACGACCTGGAGATGTTGAGCTGGCGTTTTTTTGATGCGCGTTCCCAATCCTGGCAGGAGGACTGGCAGGATGGGGGGGTGCGGCCGACAGTGGTCGAGCTGACCCTGCGCCGTCTGGGCCGCCCGGAACTGGTGCAGGTGATGGAAGTGGTGCCGCGGGCTCCGGTGGCGGCACAGGCCCCCCCGTCATGAAGCCGGAGGCCCACCCCATTCCTGTTGCCGGAGTGCGCCGCGGCCGGCGTGGGGCAATCCTGTTGTTGATCCTATGGGCGGTGATCATGCTTTCGGCCATTCTGGTGAAGGTTTACGGGTTGCTCAGCCTCGATGTCGAACAAGCCACCGTGGAAAACCGCACCGTGCGCGCCCGTTTGCTGGCGGAAAGCGGCCTGGCCCTGGCCCGCCATCCCGAGATCGAGCGCGATTCCCCGCTCTTGAAATACGAGGAAGATGGAGGCAACGCGAGCCGCGAGGTGGTGTTTACTTCGGAAGGGGCGCGGCTGAACCTCAATGCCCTCCTGGCCAAGGACGATGACATCACACTCGTCCGCCTGCTCAATTCCTGGGGGATGAAACTGGAAGAGGCCGAGACGGTGCGTGACCGCATGGCCGACTGGGTGGATGGGGACGGGTTGACACGGATCGACGGAGCGGAACGGGATGCTTACTTGGAGGCCGGGCTGGCGGCCTATCCCCTCAACCGTCCGTTCCAGACCATCGAGGAAGTGCGGGAAGTATTGGGAGTGGCGGAGTTGCTCGATGAGGCCCACCCGGGCTGGGAGGATTCGTTCAGCCTCCATGCCCAGGGAGGGTTGGATTTGCAGGATGCCCCGGCCGAGTTGATCGAAGTGGTCTGCGGGGTGACACCCGGCGAGGCCGAGCGGTTTGTGCGCACACGCCAGGGCCGCGACCGGACGGACGGGACGGACGACGACATCAAATTTGAGAGTGCGGACCAGGCTTTGCGTGTACTCGGGGTCGGGGCAGAAGAAGCCGAGGGCCTGAAGGGGGCCGTCACGGTGGGAGGGAAACTGTTCCGTTTCGAATCCACTGGAGTTGTCGGGGGAAGGAAGGTTACCATCTATGAAATCGCCAACCGGGGGACGGATTCGCGCCAAACCGTGTCCCGTTGGGAGCATTTGGGACCATGACCACAGCCGCCAAATCCAAGAAGCGACAGGACATCTGGCTTCTACCCGAAGCGGCTGGATGGACCATGGGGCCGATAGGCGGTTCGCGGGAGTCCCTCGCATCAGAGCCGGTCGCGGCCCGCGCCGATGGGATGGTCTGGCCCTTGCGTCATTTGGTGGGGTTGCCGCTTTGGTTGACCGGCAGCGATGCCACAACTTTTGCCGGGGCCGCCGGTCTGCAATTGGAGAAGCAGGGGATCGGGCCGCGCGTTTACCACGAGGAAAGTCTGCGGGTCAGCGAAATCCTGCGTGAGGGGGAGAAGACCATGGTGCTGGCGGTGGCGGTTTCGCGCCAGGTCAAGGAGGCAGACTTCAACGCCACCGCCCGGAGTTACCCGACCGCCTTGGAATCGTTGGAGTGGCCGGCCGACCGGCTGGTTCTGTTCCTTGAGCGCAATGCATGGATTCTGGTCGCCACCCGGGGCAAGCGTCCGGTTTACTTTTCGGCCTTCAGCGGCCCGTCCTTGACGGTGGGTGCGGCCACGGATGTCGCCTGTATCGCCGAAGGGTTGAAGCGAGGCGGCTTTGTCCCATCTTTCGCGGGCGTGACCTTGTGGGATGCGGTCGATCCGGCGACCGAGCACGCCCTCCGGGGTGAGCTGGGGCTGCCGGTGGTCCTGTCAGCCCGTCCAGCCTGGGTGCCGCCATCCACGGGGGCCGACGTGATCCATCCTGCCGTTGCTTTACAGCGCCAGCGCAGATCGAGGGCCCGCCAAGTCCGGCAGATGGCGGCCATCCTGGGCATGGTGTTGCTGGCGGTGCTCGGGGTTTCCGGTGGTCGGGTGCTCTGGTCGCTCCAGCAATTGCGTTCCTTGGAATCCGAATATGCCGCCCTCCGGGACGAGGCCGAGGGCATCCGGGAGATTGCCCGCCGATGGCGGCGGCTGGAAAGCACGGTGGATCCCGAAGTTTTCCCCCTCGAACACCTGCGGGCCGTGGCCGCCCTGTTGCCGCCAAGCGGGGTCCGTTTGACCGAGTTCCAGTGGAAGGATGGTCAGTTGCGGCTGACGGGCGAAGCGTCCGACACCACCATGGCCTTTTCCTATGCCGAAGCCCTCAAGGGACATGATGCTTTTGTCTGGGAGATGGATCCGCCGAATATCCAGCCCAACGGCAGCGCGCAGTTTGTGGTCAAGGGAAAGGGGGGGCGATGAGCGCGTCCCTTTTCCAGTTCAACGCCCGGGAGCGGGTCATGGGCATGGTCTTCCTGGTCGTGGTGGTGGGCATCGGGGCCTGGTTCCTGTGGGACGAGCTGGCCGCCCGCCAGGCTGCCATGGTGAAGCGCCAGCAAAATGTGAAGTTACAGATCGCCGAGGCCCGTCGCTGGATTGCGGATAAACAGCTTTGGAATCAACGGGCGGCCTGGCTGGCCTCGGAATTGCGGCCCGCGGGTTCGACGAACGAGGCCAGCCCGAAATTTCTGGAACAACTCCAGAAGTCGGCCGCCGAACGCAAGCTGGTCATCGGCCAGCAGGGTCTGCTTGATCCGGTGGAGGACCGCGAGTTCATCGGTGTGGGGGCCAAGCTGGTGTTCCAAGGGCCGTTGAAAGAGGTCGGCCAATGGCTGGCCATGGTCCAACAGCCGGGGGAATTCGTCGAGGTGACCTTCCTGGAGTTGCGTCCCCTGAAGGAGGCGGGCCAGGTGGAATGCTCGGCCCAGTTGCGCAAATGGTATGGCAACAGGGCCGGTTCCGTGGCCCAGAACCCAACCGGGAATCCCAAATGAAATACTTGTGGATGACTGTATTGTTGGGCTTTCCCGTGCTGTCCGCACAGGAGTTGCCGCCCGGCCTTCCGCCGGAAATGACGGCAGGGACCGCCCCGTCGACCGCCGTGGCGCCGGTCCCCGCCCCGTCGGCTCCGGCTCCTTCGACCCCGGTCACGATCCCATCTGCCCAGACGCCCATCCCCGGACGCGTCACAGTGGATCACTACGGGTCCATCTGGCAGCGGTCGCCCTTTGAATTATCGATCCAAGCGGCGAATGCCGCCCCGACGGGCATCGCCGCCGATTGGCTGCTGACTTCGCTCAGCCGGGTGAACGGGGAGCCGGTGGCCATTGTCGTCAACAAGACCAATGGGGAAACGGCGGTGGTCAAGATGAGGGAAAGCAGCGCCCACAACCTCCGTCTGGTCAGCGCCGACATCAAAACGGACTATCGCCAGAGCAAAGTGAAGATTGCCCGCGGAACCGAAGAGGCCGAATTGATTTTCCAAGAGCAGGACCTTTCTTCGCTGGCCTCCCTGGCCCCGGCCGCTCCCGCGCCGGGAAATACCAATCCGGCCAACCCTGTCAATCCGGCCGCCCGTCCACCGGGAACTTCCGCCGCCATTCCCGGCTTGCCGGCCGGCACGTCCTCCACGCCCAGACCTCCACGCCGCTTGATCATCCGACCCAAACCCGTGACCCCGCCCCCCAACAACCCATGAAATCTCCCCTCCGCTTCCTTTTCGCCGGTTGCTTCGGCCTGCTTCTGGCCGCTTCTTTACCGGCCCAGAATCCTCCGGCGACCTCCCAGGAAATGGTGCCGTTGCAACTGCCCAATGCCCCGGTGGAAACGGTCCTGAGTTTGTATGAGCAATACACCGGTAAAACCATCCTGCGCGGCCAGAACATCACCGGTCCCTTCATCCGCCTGGTCGTGGCCGAACCGGTGCCCAAGGACAAGGCCGTACGCTTGATCGAGGCCGCGCTCCTGCTCAACGGCTTTTCCCTCGTCCCCGGGCCCGACAACACGGTCAAGGTCCTGAACGTCGGCCAGAAGGGCGGGCCACGCACCGAAGGCATCCCCATCTTCACCCGGGCGGAAGACCTGCCCCCGGGCGACCAGGTGGTCAGCTTCTTTGTCCCGCTGACCTACATTGATACGTCCAAATTCATGCAAGTGGTGCAGCAGGCGGCCTCGGGGAATCCATACTTTGGTTTGGTGGAAATGAAGGATGCGGGCGCGGTGCTGGTCACCGATACTTCCACCCTCATCCGCCAATACCTCAAGCTCAAGGAACTGGCCGACGTGCCGCCGGCGCGGCTGACCCGGGAATTCGTCCAGTTGGAACGGGCCGATGCCGAACGGGTGGCGGAACTGCTCAACCAGCTCATCCAGGGTCGCAAGCAGAACCAACAACAGACCGGTGGAGGTAATCCCCAGGGCCTGCCCCCCGGTACTCCGGGTGCGGAAGGGGCCGGCAGCAGCGAAGCCAACTACCTCTCCGGCGACATCCAGTTGACCCCGGACCGCCGCACCAACCGCATTCTGGTCATCTGCTCGCCCCTGGCTTTTCCGCCTATCAAGCAATTAATCCAACAGTTCGATGAAGCGGTGGAACTCGAGAAACCGTTTGTCCGCCCGCTCAAGTATGTCGCCGCCGACGAGGTCCTGCCCGTCCTCGGGGAGCTCCTCTCGGAAGTGGAAGGGGACGTCAAGGAGGGGGCTTCCTCGGGTTCCGCCGGTGGCACCAAAGCCCCCCAGAGCGGTTCCACATCAAACTCACGCACGAGCGGATCATCGTCCTCCTCCGGTTCGGGCTCGGGTTCCGGGATCAACAAATCCGACCAGCTCGGGAGTCCGGACGACGACCAGGCCCCGCGTTCGCTCAACGTGGGCAAGACCCGCCTCATTGCCGACAAGCGGTCCAATGCCATCCTCATCATCGGCTCGCCGGAGAGCGTCAACAAAGTCTCGAGCATCCTTGACAGTCTCGACATCGAGCCCCGGCAGGTTTTCCTTTCAACGGTCATCGGCCAGTTGACCCTCACCCGCGAGACCGAGTTCGGCGTCGACATCCTGAACAAATACAATTCCGGGATCGCCAGTTCCAGTGTCACTCCCAGCAGCCAGTCCAAGCTGCGCCCGGCCCCGGGATCGCTTCTCAGCGCGGCGAGCTTCGTCGGGGCGGCCAACGGGTTGACCGTTTATGGCGCGTTCGGTGACATCATCGACGCCTACGTGCGGGCCTTCGAGGAGACGCGTAATTTCAAAGTTTTGTCGCGTCCGAGTGTTTTCACCTCCAACAACAAAAAAGCGGTCATCCTTTCGGGCAGACGCGTGCCGGTCCCGACCCAGAGCACCACCGACATCAGCACGGGCAACACCAACACCAGCATCAATTACGAGGACGTGGTCCTCAAGCTGGAGGTCATCCCGCTGATCAACTCCGACAACGAGGTCACGCTCCAGATCGCCCAGCAGAACGACAGCATCGTCGACACCCAGATTGTCGACAGCAATGAAATTCCTGTCATCAGCACCCAGGAGGTGAACACCACCATCAAGGTGGGGAACAACAACACTGTCATCCTCGGCGGCCTGATCGAGGACACGGCCAGCCGCACGGAAACCGGTGTTCCCATCCTCAAGGACATCCCCCTGTTGGGTTACCTTTTCAAGACCACCAACATCAACCGTCCGCGCAACGAACTCATCGTCATGATCCAGCCGCGCGTCATCGGGCAGGGCGAGTCGGTGAGTGAGAAGAGTGACGAGGAGGCGAAACGCTACCTCCTCAGCCCGGATGCGGCCGATGCGGCCCAGAAGACCGAGCCGGTCCGGACCCAACTCAAACGCCCCAAGCCGCCCCGGGGCCTGTCCCCCGCCCAGCCTTGAGCGGGGTAAAGGCATTTTCACCACGAAGAACCCGAAGTTCGCCAAGACATATGGTTTTTGGCGGGGCCCGGAGGCGTCTTTGTTCCGGTCTTGCCCCGGGAGGGCGGTTGGGATAGGTTCCGGGTCATGTCTTATCATCGGTGGCCATCGTCCTCGGGTTCCTCCGAACCGTTGACCTACATCCGCGGGGTGGCCCTAGATGTGACCACATTGATCACCCTCGTCCATGTGGCGGGCATGCTGGTGGTGGCCTTGCTCTTGACCACCAAGCAGACGGCTTGGGTCGAGGCGGCCAAATTCGACACATCCTTTCTCGCCTCCGGGCGGCCCTGGTCCCTCTTCACCTACGCCTTCTGCCACGACATCACGCGCGAAAGCATCTTTTTTGCCGTGCAAATGCTGATGTTTTTCTGGTTCGGCCGCGAGGTGGAGCGATTCATTGGCAGGAGTGCCTTTGCCTGGTTCTACGCCCTGCTCTGCCTGATGCCCCCGGTCGGTCTGGCCGCACTCAATCTCTTCGTCCCCCTCCACGCCAGCGGGTTCATCGAGGGATCCTCGACCATCCATTTGGCGGTGTTTGTCGGTTTTGCCATCATCTATCCCAATGCCCAGCTTCTCTTCGGCATCCTGGCCAAGTGGATGGCGGTGGTTTTTCTGGCCATTTCCACCCTGGTCTACTTGGTGGGCCATGATTGGTTCCTGTTGCTTTACTTCTGGCTGACCATGTCGGTGGCCTGGAGCATGCTCCGTTTTGCCGGGGTCGGCGGGGGCTTCGGGTGGTGGAACGCCGTCGAATCCTGGCGGATGCAACGCCGGGAGCGGAAGATCGACCAGCGCCGCGCCCGCAACCAGCTGGAACGCGCGGTCGAGGAACAGACGGTTGACGAGATCTTGGAAAAAATTTCCCGCAACGGCATGGCCAGTTTGAACGAGCGCGACCGGGCGGTGCTGGAACGCACCCGGCAAAAGCTGGTCCGCCGGGATGCCGGCCAGGATTGATGGAAACCCCTTCCCGTCCTCTTTATCTTCCTTACTGGGAAACCGGGGAGTCCCCGCGTGAACGCGCGGTGCTTTGTTTCATCATCCGGGAGGAACGCATCCTCTTGATCCGGAAAAAACGCGGTTTGGGTGCCGGCAAAATCAACGCCCCGGGCGGACGGATCGAACCCGGAGAAAGCGCCCTCCAAGCCGCGGTGAGGGAAACCCGGGAAGAAGTCGGCCTGTTTCCCGAAGATCCGGTCCTCGCCGGCGAGTTGTTTTTCCAATTCGCCGACGGGCATTCCATTCATTGCGCCGTCTTCACGGCCAGGGGATGTTCCGGCGAGATGGTGGAAACCGACGAGGCCGAGCCCTTTTGGGAGTCCGTGGAAAAGATCCCTTACGCCCAGATGTGGGCAGACGACATTTACTGGATTCCCGAGATGCTGGCCGGAAGATTGTTCGCCGGATATTTCACCTTTGACGGAGACCGGATCACCAGCCATCGGATGGTGCCCTAGTTGTCCTCAGCCCAGAGTCTGAATCCGAATCAATAGGCGAAGACTTCGGCGGGCAGGAAGAAGCGCTGGATTTCCAGGGCGGCGTTTTCCGGGGAGTCGGAGGCGTGGACGACGTTGACCATGACGCTCTTGCCGAGGTCGCCGCGGATGGTGCCTTTGGCCGCCTTGGTGCTGTCGGTGGGACCGAGGAGTTCGCGGATGCGTTCGACGGCTTTGTCGCCTTCGAGGATGAGGGCGATGACGGGGGCGGACTGCATGAAGTTCTTGATTTCGGGGTAAAACGGCTTGGAGGCCACATGGGCGTAGTGTTCGGCCAGGATGGCGTCGGTGAGGCGGATCATCTTGCAGCCGCGGATGGCGAAACCGGCTTTTTCAAAGCGCCCGATGACTTCGCCGCAGTGGCTGTTTTTCAGGCAATCGGGCTTCAAAAGGATGAGGGTCTTTTCCATAAGGTTCCCCAAGCTAGCCATGGCGGCGTTTTTGGAAAGCGCATTTTGAAGGGCGAACGGAACGATTCAGTTGGTTTACCACAGAGGACACAGAGGGCACAGAGGAAGAAAGGGGTTGGGTAGTTATCCTTTTTGATCAGCATGCGATGAAGTTGAATCGAGCGTCCACTCAGTAGGGATTGTTCGCCGCTCTTTTGTAGACCCTGTTTTCAACTCTGTGTTCACTGTGTCCTCTGTGGTTCAACAGCATCCTTCCGCCTTAGCGACGGAGGGATTTTTCGAGTTTCTGGATGGTCATGAGGGCGAACTGTCGCAGGGCGGGATCTTCGCGCGGATCGAGGGGCATGGAGGCGGAGAAGCGAAATTGATCAAGTGCAGCACCAATGTCGCCGCTTTCCAAAAGGTGCAGGCCGTAGTGGAAGCGGAAGTAACGATTGTGGGGCTGCAGACTAATGGCTTTTTGGAAAGCCAGCTCGGCTTCGGCGCTGCGTTGCAGGATGTCGAGGATCATGGCCTGTTTGACCAGAAGGGTGTCCTCCAAGGGGGCGGCTTGGTGGGCCCTTTGGTAGTACATGAGGGATCGTTTGCCCAGATCTTCCCTTGCCCGCAGAAGTTCTAGGGAACCGGGACTTTGGCTCAATTCGCTCCCCAGCTTGGCCGCGCGCACACGGTAAGCATCGCCGATCCGCTCCAGCTGCGGGTAGGCATTCGGGTCCAGAGCGTAGAGTTGCTCGCCCAGACGCCGGAGGTCGGCGTCTGCCAGGGGGGTGAAATCCTTTTCCTTGGTGGGGACGAGGCGGAGGGCCCGTCCGGTTTGCCAGGCGGTTGCCGTGGTGTAGCCGCTGGCGGCGAGCGCGGCGAGTGCGGCCAAGACCAAGGCCAGACGGGGAAGTCGCACGGATGGAAGGTGTTTTTCTTCGTGGTGGGTGCGCATGACGGCAGCGGCCAGAATAATAAAAAAGGCCACGGCGCAGGCAGGGATGTGGAGGCTGAAATCAAAGACCGAGTGGATGGCCATGGCCGCCAGTGCGGCCCAGCCCAGGCGGACCAGAAGGAGGTCGCGTTCGTGCGTGCCGGTGCGGGATTTGCGGCGCAGTTCGACGATGACGCAGGTGAGGAAAACCAGGATCAAGCCGAGCCCGACGGCTCCGTAGTCCACCAGCGTGTTGAAGTAATCGCAGTGGGCGTAGAGGGCGCGTGTTTGCAAGACCAGCCCGTGGTGGCGCAGATAAAGAAAGTCGTAACCACCGACCCCGTGGCCCCACCAAGGAGCCATCTGCCAGATATGCAGGCTGACCTCGGCCAATAGTTGGCGAATATCTCCACGGACCATTCCGTCGATCCGTTCCATGACGAACGGGTTTTTGATCACCACGACCACCGCACCGGCAGCGACGGTGATGGCGGCGGTGAGTTTCCACCACCAGCGGATTTCCGCTTTGCGGAAGAGGAACCAGGCGACCACGCCCATGCCGGTGACCCAGGCGAGGTAGCCGCCGCGGGAAATGGAAAAGTAGAGTCCGGTGGTGAGCAGGGCGGCCAGGTAATAGAGGAAGATGCGCAGGGGCCAGGGCAGGCGGGAATAGGAACCGATGAAAAGGCAGCAGAGGGCGGCCATGACCATGAGGTTGGCGAAATGGTTCGGGCAACCAAAGGTGCCGGAGACGCGCTCTTGATAATTCGGCCGTGGCAGACCCCAGATGAGGTGGGTTGGGTTGTTGCGGTTGATCAGGGCATAGATACAACTGGCCAGGGCGACGGCCACCAAGAGACCGATCAGGGCCATGGCCCAGTGCCGGTTGGGCATCCCGTAACGGACGAAGAGGAAGATGGCGGCATAGGTCAAGATCCAGAGCCATTCGAGGCGCGCGGGGTATTCCACCGGAGTGGTGGTGTAGCGCCATCCGGCGTAGGCCAGGAAGAGGAAGACCGCGAGGTCGATGGGATCACCGGAAGCTTTACGCTGGGTGAAATTGAGCGCGCAGATGGCCGCCACCACTGCCCAGAGGGCGCCGCCCGCCATCTGCAACCAGGTGCCAATGGCCGGATAGACCCCGCCCCAGTGGAGAACGGAAACAGAGAGTATGGCCGCCGTCAGGGCCGTCCCAAAAGCGCCCAGGGTAAGACGCAGGAACGGCTCCCGCCCGGAGAGGATCGCCGTCGGGGCGTTCACGGGGTGATCCTAGGAGGAAGCGGGGCGTTTGCGCAAGGTGATCCGTTTGATGCGGGAATCGTCCTGGGGACTGACCGACTGAACATCGGGGTCGTCCTTGAAGAGATTGTGCACCAGGCGTCGTTCGAAGGAATTCATCGGGCGCAACACGACCTCCTGGCCGCTGCTGCGGACCTGTTCGGCAGCCTCACGGACCTCGGCCAGCATGTGGTCGACCAGTTGCTGGCGGAAGTTTTCCACGTCGACGATCACCCGCGGGGCGGCTTCTTCGTCGCGGGTGAGGATGCGGTTGAGGAGGTATTGCAGGTCGTCGATGACCCGGCCGTTGCGTCCGATGAGGCGGGCGGATTCACGGGTGAAGACGTGGAGGGTGCGGCCCGAAGGGCGCTCCTCTTCCCGGATCTCGAAAGTGAAACCCAGGTGACCGAGCATGAGCTCGAGTGTTTCGCGTGGGGAATATCCGGATTGCATAAAGAGACGTACGGTCGTTCAGGGGGCGTTCAGAATCGTTCAAAGTCCGAATTTGCCCCGGGCTTTTCGGGCCTTGCGTCGTTGCTGGGCCTCGACTTTGAGGGCCTCGAGGGTCGGGGCTGCCTGGGACATGTTGACCTTGATTTGCACGATGGAAAGGAGGTTCTGCACCGTCCAATAGAGGGAGAGTGCCGAACTGAAGTTATAACAGAAGAGGAGGAAGATCAACGGCATGAACTTCAGGATTTTCATGGAGGGATTGTCGACACCCTGGGGTTGCGGGGTGATCTGCATGCTCCAATACATGGTGGCGGCCATGACCAGGGGCATGGGGTTGACCGGGAGTTCCAGGCCCGGGATGGGGAGGTGGAAGATGGTATCGGGCTTGGAGAGGTCGTGGATCCAGAGGAAACCGGCGTGGCGCAGTTCCGTGGCGCTGAGCAACATGTAGTAAAAGCCGAGGAAGACGGGGAACTGGAGGAGCATGGGCAGGCAGCCGCCGAGGGGGTTGACCCCGTAATCCTGGTAAACCTTGAGCATCTCCTCGTTGAGCTTGGTCGGGTTGTCCTTGTATTTGTCCTGCAATTCCTTGATCAGGGGGGCCACCGTCTGCATGCGCTTCATGCTTTTGTTGGCCTGTCCCTGGGGCCACCAGAGGACCGCCTTGATCAGGACGGTGAGGATGATGATGGTGAGACCGTAATTGCCCACGAAGCTGTGGACGAGATTCATGAAGGTGAGGAGCGGGCGGCTGATCCAGGCCATCCAGCCGAATTCCATCACCTCGTCCATGCGGTCGGGCAGGGTGCGAAGGCGGCGGTCTTCCTTCGGGCCGGCGTAGACGAGAAAATCCTGTTTGTAGGAGGCCCCGGCGGCGGCCTGGATACCCGGGATGGTCAACTCCCCGACCAGCCCGTCGGGCACGGCTTCATTTTTGGGACGCAACTCCGGGAAAAGCCTGCGGGTGGCGGAGACGTGGGAGGCGTTGAAGTCGATGCAGTCAACGATGACGGCAAAGAACTGACTTTTGAGCGAGGCCCACTGGATGGCCTGGCCGGGTTTGCTTTCGATGATGCTTTTGCCCTGGCTCATCTGGATGCCGAGCAGGTGGAATCCGTCGAATTCGGGGACTTTGTGTTTGGTGTAGCCGCCTTCCGGGGTGTGCCAGGAGACGCCGACATACGGGCGTTCCGCCGATGTTTGGTAGACAGACGTGGCGGTGCCCAAATCGAGGGTATATGGCGGTAGGACGAGGGGGTTGGGGGAACGGTTGAAGACCGTTTGTGAAAGATCGATGCGGTAATCGGGTCCGAGTTTGTAGGTGCGGGTCAGGATGACGCCGGGTTGGACTTGGCGGGAAAAGGTGATCTGTTGGGCGTCGGCGCTGTCGACGGTGTAGAGGCTGAGATCGTGCTGGGGGTCCCAGCCGCGAAGGTTGAGCAGGGGGAGTTGGGCCGCGCCGTTGAGCACGACGGGGTTTTCCCCATCAGCCCGGTGTTCTTTGAGGGAGACGGTGCGGATGGCGCCGCCGAGGGAGGAGAATTCCACCCGGACGAGATCGTTTTCCAAGAGGAGCCGTTGTTCGTTACCGGCTTCACTGCGGGGCGGGGTGACCGCTTCGAGCAAAGCGGGGGTTTGGGCCGAAGCAGCAGCGGGGGCTGGGGCGTTTGGGATGGCCGGGTTGCTGGGGCTGCCTGGATTGAGACCGGAGGCATCGGGGGGGGATGCAGTCTGGTTGCCGGTGAGCGCGGGCCCTGGCCGGTTGGGGTAGAAATGATTGACCAGCGGTCCCCAGCCCAAGAGGAGCAGGAAACAGATGATGACAGCGATCCAACTTGTACGGTCCATGAAATCTCCAATTGTCCGATGAGGGCGGGAATCAGGGCTCCCCGCAGTCACGGGCCCCGGTGGTCAATCCCGCTTTGCGGTAGAGCCGGAGCAGTTCTTCCCGCAGGACGGCGAATTCCGCGGGCGCCGCATTCTGCCGGGCGATCCATACGGATTGCAATCCCGGGATGAGGTGGGATTGGGCAAAGCGACGATAAATTTCGCGCAGTCGGCGTTTGAGGCGGTTGCGGGCGACCGCGCCGCCGCAGGCTTTTCCGATGACAAAGGCGGCCCGGGTGGGATGCGCGGGGTCGGTCAGGTAATTACAGACCAAAAAGCGGCCGACGACGCGCTGGCCGTCCCGCCGGATACGGTCGAAATCTTGGCGCTGGCGCAGGATACGATCCCGCCCCAGTTCAAGCCTGGGTGTGGCGGGCAAATTTGCGCTCCACGCCCTTGGGCAAGAGGCGTTTGCGTCCGGCTTTGCGACGGCGTGAAAGGGTGGCGCGTCCGCGCTTGGTGCGGGTTTTGGCGAGGAATCCGTGCTGGCGCTTGCGGGTGCGTTTGGACGGGCGGTAGGTCGGTTGCATAGTCTTGTTCGGTTGATAAAGGGGCCGAAGATTAACCATCGCACGGTCGAAGTCAACCTGCGATATGGGGTTCTATGTGCCGGGGGGGTCAGGAATCTTTCCGCAGCCGTTTGAGCAGGTCGCCCACTTGGTCGTAGGCCACCTTCTGGGCTTTGGATTTCGCACCCTTCTTGTACACCTTGGCCAGCAGGACCAGGATCTTGAGTAGTTTGCGCTTTTCCCGGCGCACTTCCGAGGGTTTCGGTTCGTCGTTTTTCTTGGCCATGACTCCACGCTGGCAAATCCCCGGGGGCAAAGCACGTTACGATTCCATGAAGGGGAGGGCTTTCAGACAGTCGGTTTGTGGGCTAGGATGCGGACGATGGAACTTTTAGTCTGGATTCTGGTTGTGGCGGCCATGGTGGTGGGATTGGCCGGGGTGGTGTTGCCGGTGCTTCCGGGTCAGATACTGATTTGGGGGGCGGCGATCCTGCACAAAATTTATTTCCCGGACGTGTTGTCGTGGTGGACCATTGCCCTGATGGGTGTGGCCGTTTTGGTGGGCACGGTCATCGAGTGGGCCTCGGGGGTGGCGGGGGTGAAGTGGTTCGGCGGGACCAAGTGGGGGATGGCCGGGGCGGTGATTGGCGGCCTGGTCGGTTTGTTTTTCGGCCTGCTCCCCGGATTGCTCATCGGCCCGCTGATCGGGGCGGTGATTGCGGAAATGATCTTCGCACGACGGACCTTGAAGGATTCGTCCAAGGCCGGTCTCGGCGTGGCAGCGGGCTTGGCCGTATCGACCGTGGCCAAGCTCGCGCTGGCTCTCCTGATGATCGCGGCTTTCTTTGCCGATGCCCTGCTTTTTTGAGGATCCCCGAGTTACATGCCCAGGCGTGCGGCGTGGGTTTTGATCCAGCGTTCGTGCTCCGGGTAATCCGGGCAGACGCGCGCCACTTCCTGCCAGTAACGGGCGGAGTGGTTCATTTCGCGCCGGTGCATCAACTCGTGCAGGATGATGTAGTCGCGGACCGCCGGGGGCATCTGGATGAGGCGCCAGTTCAGGGAGATACGACCGGCCACCGAACAGGAACCCCAGCGGGAACTCTGGTTGCGCACGGTGACCTCGCGGATCGAGACCCCTTCGCGTGCCGCCAGTTCATCGACCCGCCCCGGGAGCTCCCGGGCCGCCAGCTTGCGCAGCAGGGCCTCGGCCACGGTGCGAAGGTTCTCGCCCGGCTGGCGCAGACGGATGGATTCCGAGCCGATGCGCAGAAGGTGGCTGCCGCCCTCATGCACGACTTCCAAGGGAAAGGCTTCGCCGCGGAGGAGGATTTCCGTTCCAGGGGGCCAGGTCTTGGGGACGACCGGGCGGGCTTGGAGCTTGGACCATTGGCGCTCGATCCAGCCGGTGCGGCTGCGTACGAATCGCCAGGCTTCCGCCTTTGATCCGCGACCCGGCAAGGTCACGGCCACGGTGCCGTCCGTGCGCAGGCGCATGACGTATTGCCGGGCACGTGGGTTGCGACGGAAGACGACGGGGAAATCCCGCCCGGAGAGGGGGAGGCAACCCTCCGCCGCGGTTTGCGGGGTGGGGTTGGTGATTTGAAAAAGGAAATGGGTCTGCTCGGACGACACTCTGGAAGGGTAAGACAAAACCGGCTTTGTACAAACTCTTCTTGTGGGACTTCTTAATCAAAACAGGGCCCGTCTGCAGCGGGTAAACGGCTGATGAAGCAGAAAAGGTCTGATCCGCGTGCGCGGGTATGATGCCCAGTCAAAAGCGATCTGGTATGGACCATTCCTTGGGCGCCATCACTTGTCCCATTCGATCAACACGATTTCGCTTCGGCTGCTGGTGCGGACCTGCGGACCCCAGGCGCCAGCGCCACAGGAGACGTAAACCTGGGTTTGGCCGAAAGCCCGCAGTCCGTGACTGACGGGAAAGAGACGTTGGGTGATCCATTGGAAGGGCCAGAACTGGCCGTGGTGGGTATGGCCGCAGAGCAACAGGTCGGCTCCGGCCTCCACCGCCTCAGGAATGCGCACGGGTTGGTGATCGAGGACGATCAGGGGCTTGGAACGATCCGTGCCGCGCAGGATCCCGGCCAGAGACATGCCGGCACCGGCGCCGAAGCGCGGTCCGGCGATGTCTTCGCGGCCCGCCACCACGACTGGGCCGAGGTCGACCGCTTGGTCTCGCAAAACGGTGATGCCACAGGATTCAAGCCAGGCCACCGCCCGGTCGGCCCCGGAAATCCACTCGTGATTGCCGGTGACGGCGATGACCCCAAGGGGGGCGCGCAACTGTTTCAAGAGGCCGGCAAAAGCGATGCCGCGCGGTGTGTGGAAGAGGTCTTCATCGATCACGTCGCCAGGAAGAAGGATCAGATCCGGTTTCAGTTCGTTGATTTGATCGACGACGCGGTTCAGGCGTTCCGGGGAGACCAGGGCGCAGAGGTGGAGGTCGGAGGCGACGGCCAAGCGGAGGGGACTGGATGGAGGAATAGACGAATGGAAAGAAGAAGTGGAAGAGCGGGGGAGGGACACGGAGCGGACGGCGGGGAACAGGACATTCAGGTGGCCGACGAAAAGGACGGCGGCGGTGAGCAGGCCGAGGGTGATGAAATAGATCCGTCCAGTAGGGAGGAGGTCGGGAGCGTAACCGGGCAGGAAGCGGAAAGTCAGAAGGAAAACGTCCGCGACCACACAGCCGAGGAAGAGATACGTCATGGCACCGAGCCACCACGAGCCGAGGTGAAGCAAGGGTGTGGACAACGAGGGGGCGTGGGTTTCCAATGCCCGCCCGGCCACATAGGCGGTCCCGAGGAAGAGAAAGAGCGGGATGAGGAGGAAACGAGGCCAGCCACCGGGGAGCAGGGACCAGAGGTGGACAGCGATGAAGGTGTGAATCAGGGACAGGAGGGAGAGGACAACGCTGAGAAAGGTCAGCCAGGAGGACAAGGACATGCGGTAAATGTAGCCTCTTTCTCCGGCAGGCCAAGTGGGACGGGTTCATCCACCGTGGTCTCGGCAACGGCGAAAAAGCAAAAACCCCATCCGGGGAACCGGACGGGGTTTTTTGAAAGAAGCGGAAACGATCAGGCTTTCTTGCCGCGGAAGCGGCGGAGGGCCGCCAGACCGACCAAGCCACCGGCCACGAGGGCGAAGGTGGACGGTTCGGGGACGACAGTAACAGTCAAATTATCAAAAGATCTATCCTGTGCAGCTCCAGTTGTATGTAGCGACCAAACACCCGAAAAACCGAGAGTTGCGCCTACGCCAGTATTATTGACCGTAGTTGCGCCGAGTTGGGTGGTCTCGAGCAAGGGGTCGCTCCAACTAGATCCGGTGGAACCGAACAAAGACCACGCATCCGTCAGAGGATTAAAGACCACGCGAAGGTTTCCGTATTGGTTTGCAGTAAAAGACGCTCCAGAAGCAATTGCAGTGGTTGTACCGTTAACTCCTCCAGTAAAGTAAATCAACTCGAAAGGATCTGTAGATGGAGAATTACCGCCTACACGAACGGCATAGCCACTAGCCGTAGAAAAGTTGGATGAATCAGCTGCCAATACAAATGCCATCCTATTAGTGCTTGAAGGGTCTGTGGTCAATGTCCGCATGTTGATTGCCCACTGAACATTGTTAGAATTATTTGTAAGTGTAGTGTTATATGGAGAGGAATATGTGGAGGTTGAAGTGTATGCCCATGTTTGGCCGGACACGCCAGCATTATCAACTAGCAGCACGCCACTGCTAAATGATGCCGTTCCTGTTACGGTAGATTGGGACGTCCAATTAGTTGAAAATGTTCCTCCCATATTGTCCGAAAAGACAACCTGCGCTTGGGCAGAAAGATTTAGTCCAAGAGCCATCATGCTGAGTAATATTTTTTTCATTTTCGTTTTTCTCCGAATCGGTTGGTTTTTCGTTTTTTGGGTGTCCTCACAACGTTTCCACCCAATTGCCCGAAACTCTTCTGAGAACCTATTAATCCTGATGGCAGCAAGTGGCGTTCCTTTGTACGGAAAGAAACAATTTCATGGCAAATAATTTGACAAATATCAGCCGATAAGCGGACTTTGGGTGCTGCAACCTCCGCTTCGCGATCAGCCGGTCTGGGCAAACGCATCAAAATCGTTCTGCAATGAAGTATTTGGATTTGAGGAGCGCGGGCGTCCCGCCTGCTGGGGCAGGCATCCTGCCTGCCCCCTGATCGGATGAGTAGGCACACGTTGGGCGGGACGCCCAACGCAGCAGGCGAGACGCCTGCGCCCCTGCCAACCAAAGGCATTGCCATGCTAAAGTTTGAAGTGCGTTCTCCCTGGTCAATCGGGTGTGAATTAATCACAAGCACCATGGTGCGCTTTATGCTAGAGATGCCTCATGTCGCTTCAGGTGCTCCTCTACGAGCCGGATCCGGGTCTGGGCGGGTTGCTGGAATCTCTCATCTTCCATGTCGCCCCGGAGGCGCTTTTGCACCAGGCCTCTTCGCTGTTTGAAGCCCAGCGCATTGCGGGCGCGGCCAAGCCGGATGTGTTGGTTCTGGACCTGGAGGCGGGCCAGGAAGCCCACGATCTGCTGATGGATTTCCGGACCTACCATCCCCTGGCCCGGATGTTGTTGTTGGTGCCGCAGAATCTTCCGGAGGGATTCGAAAACGCCCTCCGTTCTGGGGCCGTCCACTTCCTGCCCAAGCCCTTCACCTCGGAACAGGCGGCGGTCATGCTGTCCTGGTTGCTCAATCCCGGGAGTCTGGCCGCGGATTCGTTTTACCAAGCACACCTGCACCACGTCAGTTTGCTCGAGGTGCTGCAAATGAAGATCCAGGGGGGATTCACCACCCAATTGGAGATCGTCAGTTCGGTCGGTCCCCGGGGACGCATCATCCTCGAGCAGGGTAAAATTGTCCACGCGGTGGCGGGCTCGCTCCAAGGGGAAACGGCCTTCGAGGAAATTCTTTGCTGGCGCGGAGGGGCCATCACGGAGAGTCCCGCCCCGGTGCCCGTTTTCCATTCCATCACGATCGATAGCCCGTCTCTTCTCCTCGATGCTGCGCGTCTATTGGACCAAAAAATGCAATCCCAGGCCCAGGCTTCCGCCGAAGCCGTTGCCGGGGGGAACGTCGCCGCCGCGGCTTTCGCTGAACGGGTGGTGTCCCTCGGCGGGGTGGACGAGGAGGAACAAACCCGCTTCCTGGCCCTGCCGAAAATTCTGGTGGTCGATGACAACCCGATGATTCTGCAATGTGCCGAGGAAATGCTGGTGCACACCTGGCCTTCGCACGCGATCATCGGCGTGGAAACGGGGGCCGAGGGCATGGAGTGCGCGCAACTCTACCGTCCCCAGGTCATCCTGTTGGATTATGCCCTGCCGGACTTCAACGGGGACGCCTTCGCGGCCAAACTGCGCACCGATCCCGAGCTGGGGGGCATCCCGATTGTGTTGATGTCCGGCTTTCCCGACCAGATCCGGACCGCCTCCTTGAACCACCCCAACATCATCGGCACCCTGGCCAAGCCTTTTATGATGAAAGAGCTGGTGCAGCAGGTGAAAAAAGCCATGGAGTTTCCGCCACCACCAGTGCATCCGGAGGTTCGTCAAAGCTTGCGCGCGGCCGGCGGTCTGACCACGCGGATCATGCAGCGGCATTTGCGCCAGCGGCCGATCGGAGCCGCCACGCCCCACCGGTCGACCGTGCGCATCAGCCACCTTCCCGAGCGGGGCTGAGTTGGAACGATCCTCTTTTCACCGCAAAGGGCGCGACAAACGCGAAGCAGAAACACCGGATCAAAAAATAGCAATGAAGTCATCCTGCCCCGATACGGATCGGGGAGGGATTCAGGCTGACCGATCGGTGCGTGGAGCTTTAACAGCCAACACCCGAATGACATCGCGTTCTTCGCGCTCTTCGCGGTGAGCAACTGCATTGTGAAATCTCAGGCCAGTTTTTCGTGGGCCACGGTGATGGACTGGGGCAGGCGTCCGGGATGGCCCGGAGCCACCTCGATGTAGCCAACCGGTAGGACCAAAGCCACCGCGATATCCGGGTCGTTTTCCACGCCGAGAACTTTTTTCACGCCGGCCTCGTCCCAGCCGTTCATGAAACAGGAGCCGAGTCCGAGGGATTGGGCGGCCAGGGCACAGGTGGTGGCGGCAATGAGGGCGTCCTTGACGGCGTATTCGCGTTCGAGGCCATGGGTGGCCAGGGCATCTTGGAATCCAGGGGCCGAAGTGCGGATCATCTCAGCCAGTTTTTCCGGCCAGGCACCCTTTTTGACGGCGGACTCCAGGACTTGGTCCATGGTGGACTCCCAGCCGCGGATGGAAACGGTGAAGACAAAAACCACCGGGGCCTGGGTGATTTGTTTCTGTCCCCAAGCGACTGCGGCCAGGGCGGCTTTTTGTTCCGGCGACTGGATGACCACCAGTCGGGTGGGTTGCAAATTGAAGCTGCTCGGCGCTTCGAGCGTCAGGTCAATGACCCGCTGGAGCAGGTCCGGGGGAAGGGGGTCGGACTTGAAGGTCTTGACGGAGCGGCGTTGGAGGATGGCTTCGGAAACGGTGAGTTCGGGCATGGCGGAAGGTAGTTGAAACATGCGCGTTCGGCAAGTGTGGGAGAAGGCGTTCGGATGAAACGTGAGAAGCGGAATCCGTAGCCGGTTCCCGTGGTTGGAGGGCAGAATCGTGGATCCATTCTCTCTGGGAGCGATTTCCACTTAATCAGCACGTTCTGATCTCGTTAATCTTACTCGATCTCGTGCTCGTCCTCTTTATCCCCGAAAGCACGAGAATGAGAAAAAGCATGAGAGCGAGTGGCTGATTAAATGCAACATGCTTTACCGTCCAGCCCCACCCGGATGATCCGGACTGGCTTTAAGTGGCTTCAACAGGCGGAATTGGTCGTTGCTCCAAACCACTTCGGTCTCCGGAATGATTTTAAGGGCCAGTTCCCGGGTTGGATCAAAAGGAGGATTGCGGACCCGGCTCTTTACCGGATAAATCATCAAAACACTCATGATGACCTGGCTGATCTCCCCGTAATCCCCGATATCCAATGTTTTTTGCGCCGCATCGGTAATGGATATGGGCACAAGTATGCGATCAAAGCGGAGTGCCTCATCGGCGCTGCGTTTTACGTCCTGTGGTGAGAACATATCCGGGCACATGGTTGGGAAGTAGGTTGTCCGATAATCCGAACGCAACTTCAGGAATCGGTCCAATGGGTCGCTGATGCGGATCGGGGCCCCCAGGCCATGTGTTTCGGGAATTTTTTCCGCCCAGTCCGGGTAGGGTAGCGGTTTTCCCCAGTTGAACAAAGGCTTGCCGAACATCTTCAGCTGGTGTTGGTGCCATTGCTCTTTCCAATGTTCGAATTCTGTCCGATGACTCGCATGGTAACGGGCTTGTTCCACGGCATTAACGTATTGATGGCGATACATTTTCCAGTAAGAAAACTGTCCAAACAGGCCGAATATGAGAGAAAAGGCCCAAATGCCCAATTTGAAGTGGCGCAGGCTCAGGGAGAACAAGAAGGCAAAGCCCAGAACAAGAATGATCAGCCCGTTGATGAGCACATGCCCGGGATCGCAGCGTCCGAGGGCGGCCGGTAAAAGCACCACCGCCGCGCCTCCGCAAGCCGCAGCGGCGGGGGCCCGTGCGTCGGTCGCGTTCTGCAGGACCGCGCAACCGAGCAGGGGCAGGACGGACAGGCATGCGCCTATGAAAAACAGGTTCTGTAAGTTTGGGTAGATTGGGAAATTCCACGCTCCCGACCCAAAAGAGATCAGCGCATGGAAGTATCCCGATGTCAGCGTATGGACGCTTCCGGCGGAGGCCGCTAGTGAGCATACGATGAGCGAGGCGGTGATGAATTTCCTGGAAATGAGCATCACCACCACCACGGCCAGCATGCCCGCCCAGTAGGCAATGCCCATTTCCGGAGAAATCAAAAAGCAGCCAATGCCACCCCCAAAAATGACCAGGGCAGAAAAAAACATCTTTCCGGGCTGCCGTTCCGCCCCATGCACCAGGTAGCCTGCCATCACCAAGAGGGCAGGGAGAAGGGTGTGCCGGATGGGTATATATTGCATCGCCATCGTTAGGACACACCAGTTGAGCATCAACACAGCCAATACCCAGGGGCGACTTGTATCGGGCAGTCGTATGGCCCGCAGAAAAAGGAAAAGGCAGGCAAAACCACTGATGTAACCCAATGCCAGGCACCAAGCGTAGGCGTTTTCGATGCCGAGTAGTCCCTTGGATAGCCAGTCCAGCAGAAGGGGTGAGTAGATCAGGGCCGGTCCGTAATTGAACTGAAAATCCGCGTAGGGTTTCATTCCCAGGTATATCAAATCTATGCGCGTCAAGAAATAACGCGATTCCCCCCAGTAGGGGGCCACCAAGAAGGCGTTCCAAGCCAGAATGACCCCGGCCATGAGCAGGCTGAACACCATGAGGACGATGTACTCACCCCGGGCTTCACGGTAGCGTGGCCAAAACAAGGGTTTGCGCTCCAGCCAATCGAGGCTTTGCCCGGATGATTGCCTTCTCCATAGAACGACAAACATCAGCGCCATGGCCAGGCAGAGTCCAACGACGGCCGCCCGGTTGGAAAATCCAAAGCTGTAGGATTCACCACATATCGGCATGGGGAGCGGGACATGCCAGGGAATAACAAAAACCGCCGCCAGAGCCAGAATGATACCAAACAATAATGGAACCCGTCGTCCGATCTGATTCGTTATTCCCGGGTTTTTGGGGTGATTTTCAGGATTCATGTTCAGTGGGAAAAAGGGCCTGGATGACGCTACCCGGAAAGGGCTGGGCCGCCAACATACCCCTTCCAGTCTCTTGGTTCACTCCCAATAAATCAACCATGCAATGGTATTCACGGATTTGCCTGCCGATGCGCCGGCCTTCCGCACGGGAGTTGGGCATGCACAAATACTTGAAACCAAACGAGGTCGGGCGGTCAGGGGGGTCACGCCCAATCAAGTGGGACTTCTTCTCCGGCGTGAGTATGAAGTTGGTTGATCCGGCTGGGGTGGAAGGCCGCCGAGTTCACCCACACGGATGTCATTTAGTTTTTGCTCGCCGGATGGGGATCAGCTGCAACTGCGCCCTTTGCCTCCGGCATCTTTGTCGTAAGCTTCATTCCCTATGTCGCCCCTCCTCCGGGTATTTTCCCATGTCCGTTCCTACCGTGGTTTCGCCCTCGGCACCCTGGCCTGTGCGGTGGTTTCCACCCTGGCGGCGATGGCTTATCCCAAACTGACTTCCTGGATCGTCGACCATCTCCAGGCGGGCGGGGATCTCCCGACCCTGGGCTGGATGGTGCTGGGGGTGGTGGCGGCGTTCGCCCTGCGCGACGGCCTCAACGCCCTCCGCATCGTGCTTAACAATACGTTCGAGCAAAATGTCATCCTGGATCTGCGTCTGGCGCTTTATGAGCGCCTGCAACGCCTCCCGCTCGGCTGGTATGACAACCGTTCCTCCGGCGATATCCTGACCCACGTCACCGAGGATGTGACCAACATGGAACGGGTGCTGGTGGATGGAATCGAGCAGGGGGTGGTGGCGGTCCTGCAGATCCTCGGGGTGGGGGCGATCATGTTCTGGATCAATCCCGGACTGACCCTCTGGGCCCTCCTCCCCATCCCGCCCATGTTGGCCGGGGCCTGGTGGTACACCACCACCGCCCACCACCGCTACCGGTTGACCCGCAAGGCCACCTCCGCCCTCAACGCCCTCCTCCTCGACCACTTGCAGGGCATGTTCCAGATCAAGTCGTTCGGAAGGGAGGACCGCGAGTTCGGCCACTTTCGCGACAAAGCCGACGCCCTCCGCCAGGCGACGTTGGTGGTCATGGGTGCCTGGGCCCGTTACAACCCGGCGATGAACTTCCTCTCTTTCACCGGCATCGGCATCGTCCTTTGGTTTGGTGGACAGGACGTGCTGCGCGGGGGCGGACAGTTCACCCTCGGCCAACTCACCGGCTTCCTGCTCTACATCGGGATGTTCTACGAGCCGATCAACCGCCTGCACGGCCTCAACCAATTGTTCCAATCCGGCCGGGCCGCGGCCGAGCGGGTCTACGGCATCCTTGACGCGCCCGGCGAATCCGAACCCGATTCCACCTCCTTGTCCACCCTCCCTCCACCCCGCGGCACGGCGCGCGACGTGGTCCTGGAAGATGTCTGCTTCGAATACCAGAAAGACCGGCAGGTGCTGCACCACATCGATTTGCGGGCGCGTCCGGGGATGACCGTGGCCTTGGTCGGTCCGACCGGCGCGGGCAAGACCTCGCTGGTCAAGCTGCTCCCGAGGTTTTATCCCTTGAAAAGCGGACGGGTCCTCATCGACGGTGTCCCCCACGACCGACTGACACTGAAAGAACTGCGCTCCCAGGTGGGCATCGTTTCCCAGGAGCCCTTTCTCTTCAATGCCACCGTGCGCGAGAACCTGTTGTTCGGCCGTCCCGAGGCGGATGAGGCCGCCCTGTGGAAGGCCCTGACGGCGGCCAACGCCGAACCCTTCGTGAGGGCCCTGCCCGAAGGGCTGGACACCGTGGTGGGTGAGCGGGGAGTTAAGTTGAGCCAGGGGGAAAAGCAGCGCGTCTCCATCGCCCGTGCCCTGCCCATGAATCCGCCCATCCTCATCCTCGACGAGGCCACGGCCAGCGTGGACACCGAGACCGAGCGCCTGATCCAACAGGCCTTGGACCGGCTGTTGGCGGAGCGGACATCGTTTGTCATCGCCCACCGCCTGTCGACCGTGCGCCGGGCGGATTTGATCTGCGTCCTGCAACAGGGCCGAATCACCGAGCGCGGGACGCACGAGGAATTGCTCGCCTTGGACGGCCTCTACGCCCGCCTCTGCCGGGCCCAGTCAGCCGCGACGATTGAGGAAGCGTTCGAGAAGAGTCTTTGAAAGAATAAACCTTTGAATGGATGCCCCCTGTAGCCGGGTAATCCCTTCCCCGGCCTCAGGGAAGCTCAACCTGCGCTGATCGGGTAGTTGCATGCGTTCCATGCCCGCCAGCCGCCGGCCATGGACTTCACCTGGGTGTAGCCCATTTTCTGGAGATTGAGTGCCGCAAGGGTGGAGCGGTAGCCGCCGCCGCAATAAAGGATGATGGGCCGGGACTTGTCAGGCACGGCCACCTCGATGTCGCGTTCGAGGACCCCGCGCCCCAGATGGGTGGCCCCCTGGATGATTCCTTGGGCGGCTTCCCGGTCTTCACGCACATCGATCACCAGGGTGGTGCCTGCTTGGAGGGCGGTGAGCGTTTCCTCGGGCGAGATTTCGGTGATCTGGCGGCGGGCGTCTTCGCAGAGGGCTTGGAATCCGGGGGAGTGGGTCATGGGGGTGTCTAGTTTTAAGTCTTAAGCATTAAGCATTAAGTTTTAAGTTAAGAAGATGGATTAGCAAGGATCTGAAGGATCTTCTGGCGCTCGGCTTCAAAGGTGGGGTCGTCTTGGACGGGCCGGAGGTCGGACGTCGGGGGGGATTGTTCCAGGGCGATCCAGGATTTGCAGCCGGCGTAGGCAGGGGAGGGTGCGAGGGGGAAGGGGGAGGGCAGGGTGGAGACACGCACGATCATGGCAAAAAGGCCGGGGGTCGAGCCGTAGTGCCAGCGACGGGTGATTTCTTCGGGTGCCCAGAGGTGAAAGGCATCGAGTGCGGACAGACTGGCGGGGTTGTGCAGACGGAAGACGTCCGAGACCAGGGCATGGAATTGGATGGGAATGGATGGGGTGTCCAAGGGCAAGGGTAAATGCGGTGGGACTGTCTTCAGTTTGTCGGATTCGGGGTGGAAGAGGGTGGGGTAAAGCCAGAAGGCGGGATGTTCAGGCCGGAAGCCGCCGGGCCCCTCGGCGATGCCGCCCTTGCGCAGGAGGAGGATCTGGGAGCCGGACCCGAGGGCGGAGACGATGGGGGACCATTCCTTGTAGGCATGTTGGCCTGGGGTGGACATGGAGGACACCCTAAACCGGGGCTGGTCTGGGCTCAAGGTTCCGCTTGAGGGCTTTGGGCGGGGGTTGCATGATCCCCCGGATGTCTGAGGGCCAAGGTGCACTGTTTCCGCTCATGCTTTATTCCAGGGGTGTCAGCTTGGAACGGGAAGATGCGGGGGGTGTCCGTGCCCGGCTGCGAGATCCCGGAGGAGTTGGCCCGTGGGGATCGCCCGCTTTGCCCCTTTATCTTGACCGCCGGATTGCCGGGGAGCGCTACCTGGTTCTGCCCTCCCTGAACCCGGATTTGGACCGTCTCCTGGTGTTAGGCAAGGTGCTGCAGCCGACCGACGAGGAACCCGAGCCGGGGCAATACGCCGAGGGGTGGGAATTCCAATCGGTGAAGGCCTTTCCCGGCGGCATGGCTTGGCAACTGGTCCGGCGGGAAGGGTTGGATTGCCACCGCTTGGTGGTGGCTGACGAACCCGGGGAATGGTATTACGCCCATGAACCGGCTTTGTTCTGGGATGGGGAGGGCCGGTTGGCGGCCGTGATCTTCATGCCGGGGCAGGGAGGACAGGCCCCTAGCGGTTGTTTGTTGGAAGTGATGGAAGAGTGGCCCGGGAAACCCGAGGACCCACCCCTGGGGATGAACGGATTGCTTTATCTGCGTTCCGAGCCGAAGCCGGGCACCAGTCACGCGACCGCCATCGCCAAGATCACGCTCGAAGGCGGGGTGATCCGCCACATCGACCTGCTGATCGGTCATTCCGCGGCTTATGCACGATTTCCTGATCTGGGGGCTGGTGAGATGGAGATTGTGGAGTGGACCGCCTTCCTGAGCCAGCGGGTGGAATGGCCGTGTTGGAACACACTATTCGAACCCAAACGATTGATCTGGCAACCGGCTGCGGATTACCAGCAATTGACCGGGATGCTCTGGGCCGAAGAGGTCCCGATGCATCTGCTCTTTCCCAGCGGGGCACTTTAGAACGCTTTTTGCCTAATCTGCCCGCTCGTTCACGTTCCCTCTCTCCTGTTCTCAGGACCGAGAGAAAGAGCACGAGAGCGAGTAATACCAGATTAAAATGACTGAGCGGCAGAATAAACGGGAGGGCGAGGCTCCTGCCGAGCCGGTTTGATGTCTCTATTCCAAGGTCGGCTCAGCCCCGAAGGCTTACGGGGGAGCCAGGAGCTTCGCCCTCCCATAAGGCACTTTTTCACCCGCTCAATTCAATTTGGTATAAGAGAAACGAGTGGAAACCACTGCCAATTAAACGCAATGCGCTCTAAATGGGCGTCGTGCGATAGGCGCGAAGAAGTTGTTGGGCAGCTTCGGTGGGGGTGACGAGCCCCGAGCGGACCTGCTCGCCCAGCTTCGACAGCAGGGGCTGGACCGAGGGGTGTCTTTGGAAATCCAGTTCCAACTGTTCGCGCACCTGGGCAAGCATCCACTCGACGGATTGTTGTTCCCGGCGGGTGCGCAACACCCCGCGTGGTTCCAGAAGTTGGTAGAATGTTTCAACCGTTTTCCAGAAGTCGGCGATGCCCTCGTTTTGCAGGGCACTGGCAAGAAGGCACGGGGGTTTCCAGCCGGGGGTGGCGCTGTGGAGATAATGCAGTGCCGAATGGTATTCGGCCTGGGTGCGTTCGGCGGCATGGCGGCTTTCGCCGTCGGCTTTGTTGACCACCACGGCGTCGGCCATTTCCACAATGCCCTTCTTGATCCCCTGGAGTTCGTCGCCGGTGTGCGGCGCGAGCAGGAGGAGGAAGAAATCGGTCATCGAGCGCACGGTGGTTTCGCTTTGCCCGGTGCCGACCGTTTCGATGAGGACCGGATCGAAGCCGAAGGCCTCGCACAGAAGGAGGGTTTCCCGGGTCTTGCGCGTCACCCCGCCAAGCGTGCCGCCGGAGGGGGATGGGCGGATGAAGGCGTTGGGGTCGACGGACAATTGCTCCATGCGGGTTTTGTCGCCCAGGATGCTGCCGCCGGTGCGGGTGGAGGAGGGGTCGACGGCCAAGACGGCGATTTTTTTTCCTGATCGCGTGAGGTGGAGGCCGAGGGTCTCGATGAAGGTGGACTTGCCCACGCCGGGGACACCGGAGATGCCGATGCGTTTGGCGCGACCGGTGTGGGGGAGAAGGCGGGCGACCAGTTCCCGCGCGGGGGCTTCGTGCTTGGGGGCGTTGGATTCGACCAGCGTGATCGCCCGGGCCAGCAAAGTACGGTTGCCGGCCAGGATGCCCTCAGCCAATTGTTGAGCGGGAAACATGGAGAGAGATTAACCGCGAAGGGCGCGAAGAACGCCAAGTGTATTTGAATATAAAACAACGGAAAATACTTCGCGTCCTCCGCGCTCTTCGTGGTGAAAATTATCCTTGGTTCAGTTTTTCCAGGATGGTCTTGGCGGCGGTGGGGATGACGGTGCCGGGGCCGAAGATGGCGGCTGCCCCGTTGGCGCGTAAAAATTCGTAATCCTGCGCCGGGATGACCCCGCCCACTATGAGAAGGATGTCCTCACGACCGAGTTTCTTGAGTTCCTCGCGCAGTTGGGGCAGGAGGGTCTTGTGGCCGCCGGCCAGTGAACTGATGCCGACCACGTGGACGTCGTTTTCCGTGGCCATCTTGGCCGCTTCCTCGGGGGTCTGGAAGAGCGGGCCGATGTCGACGTCGAAGCCGAGGTCGGCGTAGGCGGTGGCGACCACTTTGGCGCCGCGGTCATGTCCATCCTGGCCCATCTTGGCGATGAGGATGCGGGGGCGGCGGCCTTCGTTTTCCGCGAAGGCATCGGTCATTTTGCGGACCTGCTGCATTTCGTCGCCGTCGCCGTATTCGGATTGGTACACGCCGGAGACGGATTTGATCAGAGCCTTGTGCCGTCCGAAAGGTTTTTCCAGCGCGGCGGAGATTTCACCGAGGGTGGCGCGGGCGCGGGCGGCCTCGATGGCCAGACTGAGGAGGTTGGGGGAGGCGGCATCATTGGAGGCGGCCGATTCGGTCAACCGATTAAGGATGGCTTCGACCTGGGCATTGTCGCGGTTTTTGCGCAGTTCGGCCAGTTTGGCGATCTGCTTCTCACGCACGGCGGCGTTGTCGACTTCAAGCACCTCGATCGGATCGGCCTTGTCCGGGGGGAAGAGGTTCATGCCGATGATGGCTTCCTTGCCGGAATCGATGCGGGCCTGGCGGCGGGCAGCGGCTTCCTCGATGCGGAGTTTGGGCAGGCCGGTTTCCACGGCCGCGGACATGCCGCCGAGTTTCTCTACTTCCTCGATATGGTTCCAGGCTCGGTGCAGGAGTTCGTGGGTCAGGGATTCGACGAGGTAGGAACCACCCCAGGGGTCGACGACGCGGCAGATGCCGGTTTCCTCCTGGAGGAAGAGCTGGGTGTTGCGGGCGATGCGGGCGGAGAAGTCGGTCGGCAGGGCGATGGCCTCATCGAGGGCATTGGTGTGGAGTGACTGGGTATGGCCGAGGGCGGCGGCCATGGCTTCGATGCAGGTGCGGGCGACGTTGTTGAAGGGATCCTGTTCGGTCAACGACCAACCAGAGGTCTGGGAGTGGGTGCGGAGGGCGAGGGATTTGGGGTTCTTGGGATCGAAGCCCTTGACAATCTTGGCCCAGAGGGCGCGGGCGGCCCGCATCTTGGCCACTTCCATGAAGTAGTTTTTCCCCTGGGCCCAGAAGAAGGACAGTCGCGGGGCGAAGGCGTCGATGTCGATTCCGGCCTTGATCCCGGTGCGGAGGTATTCCAGCCCGTCGGCCAGGGTGTAGGCCATTTCCAGGTCGGCGGTGGCCCCGGCTTCCTGCATGTGGTAGCCGGAGATGGAGATGGAATTGAATTTGGGCATGTGCTGCGAGGTGAAGCTGAAGATGTCGGCGATGATGCGCATGCTGGGCTTGGGCGGGTAGATGTAGGTGTTGCGCACCATGTACTCCTTGAGGATGTCGTTCTGGATGGTGCCGCTGAGTTGCTCCAGCTTCACGCCCTGTTCCTCGGCCGCGACGATGTAGAAGGCGAGGACGGGCAGGACGGCGCCGTTCATAGTCATGGAGACGGAGATGCGGTCGAGGGGGATGCGATCGAAGAGGACCTTGGCGTCGAGGACCGAATCGACGGCGACGCCGGCCTTGCCGACATCGGCGAAGGCGCGGGGGTGATCGGAGTCGTAGCCACGGTGGGTGGGGAGGTCAAAGGCAACGGAAAGGCCCTGCTGGCCGGCCGCGATATTGCGGCGGTAGAAGGCATTGGACTCCTCAGCAGTGGAAAAACCGGCGTATTGGCGGACGGTCCACGGGCGGGTGACATACATGGAGGCATAGGGACCCCGGACAAAGGGGGCGATGCCGGGGAAGCCGCCGAGGTGTTCTTTGCCATCGAGGTCACCGGGGGTGTTGAGCGGAGTGACGTCGATCTGTTCCATGGTTTTCCAGAGCAGGTCGGCAAAGGGGAGGCCGGTTTCTTTTTCCACCTCCGCCTTCCACTGGTCGAAGGTGGTTTTGGAGCAGACGGGTTGGTAGGGAAGATCGGCAAGGTTGGGGAAGGCATTCACGGGAGGACTCCTGCTTGTTCAAGGATGGCGGTGAGGGTTTCGAGGGCGTTGGCCCGGATGTGGATGAAATGATCGATGCCTGACTTCCGGTGGGCTTCGAGCTGGTCGGTGGGGTAGCCCGCGAGGACGGTGACCACGCCCGGAATGGCCTGTTTGAGAGCGGGCAAAAAGGCCGGGACGATTTCCGGGTAGGTGTCGTCGGTGGAGCAGAGGACCACGATGTGGGCCCCGGATGCCAGCGCGGCCTGAACGGCTTCCGCGGGTTGGGTGGCGGGGGTGGCTTGGACGACGTCGGTGCCGGCGATCTGGAGGAATCCGGTGGCGAAGTCGGCACGGGCCTTGTGTTGTTTGAGCGGTCCGAAAGTGGCGAGGAAGACCTTGGGCCGTGCGCCGTGCGTTTGGGTCCAGTGTTCGACCATTTGGCGCAGCCGTTCAAATGAGGAGGCCACGCGGTGGAGGCAGACCGGAGTGATGGCGTCGCCGGGTTTGTCCTTGATACGGATGGCGCGGGTGATTTCCCCGAGGGTGGCGCCGGCCTCGATGGCGGACACGCAGTCGTCGAAGAATCCGGGGCCCGGGCTTTCGGCGATTTTCCCCAAGTGGGAGATGACCCGGATGTTGTCGGCATTGTAGGCGGCGGTGCGGGCGGAACGGACCTGGGACGCGCGGCGCTTCTGGTAGCCGGAGTGGTCCCCGACGGGGTCGCCGGGGAGTTGGGATTCGGCGGCGTTGGCGTATTGGTTGGTGCCGATGACCGAACTGCGCCGTCTGGCCACGGCCTGGAGGCGTTGGGTGGCGGTATCGGCGACGGCTTGTTGAGGGAAGCCGGTGCGAAGGGCCGCCTCCATCCCGCCCATGCCTTCAACCTTGCGGAACAGATCCCAGGCCCCGCGGGCCAGTTGGTCGGTCAGCCATTCGACATACCAAGAACCGCCCGCGGGGTCGATGAGGCGGTCGAGTTGGCATTCTTTCTGGAGGATGAGCTGGGTGTTGCGGGCGATGCGGCGGGAGAAGTCGTCGGGGGTGCGCAGGACTTCGTCAAAGGGCCCGACTTGCAGGGAATTGGTGCCACCAAGGACGGCGGCGAAGGCCTCGACGGTGGTTCGGAGCATGTTGACGTAGGGATCGTAGACGGTCTTGTTGTAAGTGGCGGTGCGGACGTGAAGGGTGAGGCCTTGTGACTTTTCCGAACCGCCGAGGGCGGCGATGAGCTGGCTCCAGATGATGCGGACAGCGCGGAGCTTGGCGATTTCGGTGAAGAAGTCGGAGCCGACGGTGATGGCGAAGCGCAGGCGGGGGGCTACGGTGTCGACGTCGAGTCCCTGTTGGTGCATGGCGCGGAGGTATTCGGCGGCGGTGGCCAGTCCGAAGCCGAGTTCCTGGATGGCGTGGCCGCCGCCTTCATGCCAGGAGCGGGTGTGGACGCAGACCGTCTGCAGCTTGGGGGCGTGGGTCGCGGCCCAGCGGGTGAGTTCGGCCATTTCCCGGTAGGCTCCGGGAAGGGATTGGGGCAGCGAGGCCTCATGGGCCATGACGCCGAGGGGGTCGGTTTCGATGCATCCTTCCAATTGGTCGAGGGGACGTTTCTGCCTGCGGCAAAGGGCCACGAGCAGGGCGGCGAAGGGCATGCCCGAAGCACCGGAGCGGACGAAGAGCGGGGTACGCGAGAGATCGATGGATTCGAGGGCCCGGGCCAGGTCGTCCAGGGAGGAAATGGAGAGGCCGCCGATGCCGACCTCGCCGAGATCGGCCCAATCGGGGTCGTGCCCGTTGCGGGTGGCGCGGTCGAGGACGATGTTCAGGCTGTCGAGGCCGCGGGCCAGATCGTAGCGGGCGGCTAGGTTGAAATCGAGCGGGTCGCGCAAGGCGATTTCCTGCGAAACGGACCAAGGACGGCCGAGGTAGCCGGAGGCGTCGCGGCCGCGCACGAAGGGGGCGTGGCCGGGCAGCGAACCAAGGTGGGGAAGGGAGGCGGTGTGGGCCTCATGATAAAGGGGGTCGAGGGTGAGGCCTTCCCAGGTGGAGGTTTTCATCTTCTGGTCGAAGGAAGCCCCTTTGAGCTGGGTTTCGACCTCCCGGCGCCAGGCCTCGGGGGTGGTGCTGGGAAATTCGGAGAGGAGAGTGTCAGGTTTCATGTGGCGTTTGTAAGGGTGCCGGGTGTGTTGAAGGGTATCAAGCGTTAGGTATCAAGAAAGGGTTTCGACCGTGGCTTCGGTGCGGACGCCACCGATGGTGATGGCGAGCCGCTGGGCGCCGGGTCTGGGTGCGGCTGGGCTTGTGGATCTTGATGGCGGAGAGGCGGGGGCGGGGGCGGCCGGTGAAGCGGCGGCTTTGGGTTTGTGGAGGGCTTCGACCTGGGCGGGGAACATGGCGTAGAGGACGGCGTTTTCCTCGGTGGCGGGGAGTCCCTTTTCCTTGAGTTGGTCCAAGAGGGATTGGAGGCCGGGCTTTTGCAGTTCCGCCGGGCGGCAGGTGATGGGTTCTTTCTTGTTGTTGGCGGCGGCCAGTTTCTGGACCTCCGGGTTGACCGGGGCCGGGGTGCTGCCGTAGTAGCCGAGGGCGATGTCGGCGGCCTGGGGGGAGAAATTCTTCCAGCGGCCGAACTTGACGTTGAGCATGGCTTGAACGCCGACGATCTGCGAGGTCGGGGTGACCAGAGGAATCCAGCCAAGGGCTTCCCGGACGACGGGGATTTCCCGGAAGACTTCGTCGAAGCGGTCTTCCATTTTTTGTTCCTTGAGCTGGGTGCGGAAGTTGCTGAGCATGCCGCCGGGGACCTGGTAGAGCAGGGTGTCGGAGTCGACGACCTCGTTGGCATGGGAGGTGAACGCCGACAGCTCGGCATAGGATTTCTCCAAGTGGCGGCGGATTTCCCCGAGCAGGGTGAGGGCTTCGGGTGTGAAGTGCGGCTTGCGCGGGTGTTGGTCGAGAAGGGCGAGCATGCGGATGGTGTCGGGCTGGGCGGTGCCGTTGGCAAAGGGGGCGACCGAGACGTCGATGGCATCGACCCCGGCATCGATGGCGGCCAGATAGGTGGCGGCTCCGAGGCCCGCGGTGTCGTGGGTGTGGAGCCAGACCGGGATGCGGATCTTGGCTTTAAGGCCGGAGATGATGCGGGCGGCGGCGACAGGGGGGATGAGGCCGGCCATGTCTTTGATGACGATGGCGTCGCAGCCCAGAGTTTCGAGACGAATGCCGAGGTTGACGAAGGATTCGACCTGGTGGACCGGACTGGTGGTGTAGCAGAGCGTGCCGTGGGCCTGTTTGCCCTCTTTCTTGACCGCGCGGATGGAGGTTTCCATGTTGCGGGGGTCATTGAGGGCGTCGAAAATCCGGAATATGTCCATGCCATGGCGGGCCGCACAACGAACAAAGGCCTCCACGACATCGTCAGGGTAATGGACGTAGCCGACAAGGTTCTGGCCACGCAGGAGCATCATGTGCGGGGTTTTGGGGGCGAGTTTTTTCAGCGTGTCGAGGCGTTGGAAGGGGTCCTCACCGAGGAAGCGGAGGCCGCTGTCGATGGTGGCGCCGCCCCAGGTTTCCAAGGCACCGAAGCCAGCTCGGTCGAGCAACGGGGCTACGGGGGTCATTTGTGTGGTCGTCATCCGTGTGGCGGCCAGGGATTGGTGGCCGTCACGTAGGACGGTGTTGTTGAATTGAACGGGATTCATAAGAGGGGTATGGAAAGACCTTAAGGATCAGTAAAACTAATACAAGATTATTTACGATAGCAACGTATATTATAATTGCTTCTAATCATCTGATTACCATGTCTGCCAAGACGGAGGATTCTTGGGAGTGGAGACGGGGGCAGGTGGGTCCGCTCCGCGAGGTTTTGCGTCGAGAAGCCGGTCCAATGGATAGAGGCAGGGCCGTTATCAGCAAAGCTTTCGAGAGCTGTCTTGGGCTCTGAAAACGTGCAAAGCTCCCCTTGGCAGACAGGAAGCAAGATGGCTGGTTAACTGGGCAATCCGCCTGGGCGGGATTACTTCAGCTTATCAGGCAGGAGTGCGTTGACCTCATCGAGCGAGGGCTGGCCTTTGGCGGCCGGCTCATCGACATAGCCGTAAACCAAGCGGGAACCCAGGGCGGGCAGGATCTGCCGGGAAACCGGACCCATCGGACCGATGGCCATGACGGCCAGTCGGAGTTGGGGGTGGTCGAGGAGGAGCCGCACCAGCACACCGAGATCCTTGCGGTTGCGGGCAAGGGAGGCGAGTTTGTAAACGTGGGCACGATGGTGGCGGAACTGTTCCAGCCATCGCACACCCTTGCCATAGGTCAATTTCCGTCCCAGGGAGTGTGTCGAGAGGATGATGCCCCGCTTTTTCTTGCGGGCAGTGGTCAGGACATCGCGGACCAGGGGGATGTTGAGGAGTTCCAAATCGATGGCATCGACGTCGTCCAAGAGGCTTTCAAACAAAAGAACGCGTTCACGAGATTTCCACGGATAGGCCCCCCCTTCACGGGTGGTGCGGAGGGTGAGCAGGACGGGGTTTTTGCGCTTGGCCAGATGGGAGCGGAGCTCTTCTGCGTCAACCCCGGCGATGCGGAGGACGTCGTAGCGGATTTCCAAGAGGTCGGCCCCGGGGATGGGTTTGTTGATCTTTTTCAGACCACTGAGGGTGGAAATCGTGCCGACACGCAAACAGGGTTTGCGCCAAGGGATATCTTTGGCTCTGGACATATATAGAACAAATATAGGAGACAGCCCTTTGTGCTGCAACCATCATTTAGAATTAAAGACGATCAGTCTTGGCAAACCTGTTCGTGGAGACAAAGGGCCAGGAGCTGCAGTCTTTGGCGGCGTTCCTCGGTTTCGAGGATGCGCTGTTTGCGCTCGGGGCATCGGAGAAAGTTCCCCGCCACGATGTCCACCAACATGTTGTAATCATGTAATTCATTGAGAAACTTCGCCACATCTTGGCGGGTTTGTCCCCCGCTACAGGGGAGGAGGCAGGCGATCTCGACAATTTTGGCCGCCAATGTTTCTTCCTCCACGGTGGGAGCACTGCAGGGGCTTTCCAGGGGCACCGGGATGCCGATGAAATAGGGGTCGGTCTGGGTGAAATTGACAAAACGGACCCGGGCGATGCCTTGGAGAATCAGGTTGGCGGTGCCGTCATCGTTTTGGACACAGGCGCGGATCAGGCCGACGCCGCCGATTTCCATCGGCTCGGGTTTGTTGCTATCGGTCCGGGCCTGGCTGAGGGCGAACATGCGATTGGTGGCCAAAGCGTTGGCCAGCATCTCGCGGTAGCGCGGCTCGAAGATGTGCAGGGGGGCCAGGTTGTGCGGAAAAAAAACCAGGTCAGGCAATACCATGATGCCCACCTCTTCTGGCAATTCCATGCTCCAACATATCGCGCTCCAGAAGACATGCAATCGACCCTTTTTAAAGACTGGTCCTGAAAAAGGGGGGTTTTGGGTTGACGCACCGGTGGGCCCGGCCTAGACCAAATATTCTATAACACCATGATTAATAGATTTTTAGGACTTTTTTCCAACGACATCGGAATCGACCTCGGGACAGCCAACACCTTGGTGTATGTCAAGGACCGCGGAATCGTTCTCCGCGAGCCTTCCGTCGTCGCCATGCAGACGGATACCCGGAAAGTGCTGGCGGTCGGGGACGAGGCCAAGCGCATGCTTGGACGCACCCCCGGCAACATCATCGCTGTTCGCCCGCTCAAAGACGGGGTGATCTCCGACTTCGAGGTCACCGAGGAGATGCTCAAGCAATTCATCAGGAAGGTCCACAAAGGGCGCAGTTTCCTAACACCACGCCCTCGGGTGGTCATTGCCGTCCCCTCGGGCATCACCGAGGTCGAAAAACGCGCGGTGCGCGAATCGGCCTATCATGCCGGAGCTCGCCTTGTTACCCTGATCGAGGAGCCGATGGCGGCGGCCATCGGTGTCGGACTGCCCGTGCAGGAGGCCGCGGGCAATATGATCGTCGACATCGGCGGCGGGACCACCGAAGTGGCCATCATCTCCCTGGCCGGTATTGTCTTCAGCCGCAGCATCCGGGTGGCCGGCGACGAGTTGGACGAAGCCGTGATCAATTACATGAAGCGGGCGTACAATCTGGTCATCGGGGAGCGCACCGCGGAGGAGATCAAAATCAAGATCGGTTCCGCCTATCCCCTGGAAAAAGAAACCAGCATCGAGGTCAAGGGGCGTGACCTGGTGGCCGGCCTGCCCAAGACCCTCAACGTGACGTCCCAGGAAGTGCGCGAGGCACTCCTGGATCCGGTTTCGACGATCGTCGAGTCCATCCGCATCACGTTGGAGCGCTGCCCCCCCGAACTGTCGGCCGACTTGGTGGAGCGTGGCATTGTCCTGGCGGGTGGCGGAGCGCTGCTTCGTGGCCTGGACCGGTTGGTGGCCGAGGAAACCGGCCTGCCGGTGTACGTGGCCGAAGACCCCCTCAGTGCGGTTGCCGAGGGGACGGGCAAGGTCCTGCAGGAACTGGAATTTCTCACCAAACTGACGTCCAGTGACCTCCGGAGCTAGCCGGCGGCTGGCGGATCGGTTTCCATGAGAGGGCCAGCCCTATATCTAGGCGTGCTTGCGGCGGTGTTGCTGGCGCTGGGGGGCTTTTTCCTCAGCGAAGGCCTCCGGACCCGGGTGCATCAGGCATCCCACGACCTGCTATCTCCGGTCTTCCGGGTGGTGGGTTGGGGCAAATACCAGAGTGCCGCCTTGCGGGACCGTTTGCGTTCGGACGAGGAAACCCTGAAAGAACTACAGCAGTTGCGCGCCGACCACGCACGTCTCTCGGCCGAGAACGGCCTGTTCCGCGGGCAGAAGGAGGAAATCGCCCGCCTGCGGGAGATGATGGCATTCCGCCAGGAATCCAATTACAAACTCCTAGCGGCAAGAGTCATCGAGCGCGACCCTTCCAACTGGTGGAACGCCGTCATCATCGACCGGGGCTACGAAGACGAGCCCGCCCTCATGGCCGGTGACCAGCCGGTGGTCAGTCCGCGCGGGGTGGTGGGCAAGACTGTGACCGTCGGGCGTTACAGCACCCGAGTCATCCTTTTGGTGGATGAAAACTGCAAGATATCAGCGGTCAGCGAATCCTCCCGTTCACGCGGGATCGTGCAGGGATCGACCGCAATCAACGGGGGCAAGCCGCAGTGTCGCTTCACCTTTATTTCCCGCGAATCCGAGCTTTCTGTCGGTGAACGAGTGTTCACCACCGGCCTGGGGGGCGCATTCCCGGCCAACTTGCTTGTCGGGACCGTGGCGGAAGCCCCGCCGTTGTCCACGGATCGCAACTTCGGACTCTACCGCGATGGCGTTGTCCAGCCCACCGCGGACTTGAACGATCTCCAGGAAGTGTTTGTCATCCTGGGATTGAAGTAAGCCATGCACTACGCCCTGGTCCTGGTGCTCCTCTACGGGGCGATGGTCATCCTGCAGCCTTTGGCGCCGGCGCTGATGGGTCAGACGACCTGGTTGATCGGACTTTCCCCTTTGTTGTTGGTTTATGGGGCGTTAAGGGCGGGGGACTTTTCCCTGTTGCTTTTTGTCCTGGCTGGTGGGGCCCTTCATGACCTGATCCTGCTGCATTATATCGGCATGGGCCCGTTGCTCTGGTTGTTGACCGTGCTTCTGGTGCGCAGCCAGCGGGATTGGCTGCGCAACGCCCACTGGTCTTCGGCCATGGTCGTGACCTTTGCCGGGGCTTTTTTCTATCTGGCCATGGACCGGGTCTTCTTCCTGGTTTACAATGGCCTTTGGGCTTGGACCTTCGAATTGTCTTCCAGCCTTATGATCATCTCCGCCTTCAATGCCTTGGCCAGTCCGATGGTATTCCGGCTGTTTGATTTCATCCTGAGGGCCGAGGCCCTCAGACAACCTGCCGGAACGGTGCGCCGGGCACGCCGCTGAACCATGCTTCTCACCACCTCCAACGTCCGTCCCGGCAGCCGTTTGCAGACCCTTGGTCTGGGGGTGGTCTGTGCCGTCGCGGTCCTGATTTTCCAACTCCACCAGGTCCAGGTCAAGGAGGGGCGGCGCTATGCGGACGAGTTGCGCAATCAAACGACGGTCCCGGTGGTGCTTTCCCCGGCACGGGGCAGCATCCTCGACCGCAATGGTGTGGGCTTGGCGGAAAACCGGGCCAGCTACGATATTGACGTATACCTGCGGGAATTGGTTGGGAACTACCTGCGGGCCAACAAAGGCCATGTCCCCAAAACCCAGCTCCCCTGGAACAAGCGTTATGTGGCCGACGTGGACCTGATCCTCCGGGCCAGCACCGACGATGTCCTCCAGAGCATCGGGTTGACTCCCCAGTTCACCCGCCGCGATATCCTTCGCCATTTCGACCAGCAGCCCAACATCCCCTTCCGCCTGGCCAGCGGGCTTGATTACGCCGCGCTCGCCCGCTTTGCCGAACACAGCGTCAATGTTCCCGGCATCCAGGAAACCGCCCGTCCGGTCCGCACTTACAATTTCGGCGCCCTGGCCCCGCACATCCTGGGTTACCTCGGCCAGGTCGAGGAAGCCACCGAAGAGGACTTTGTTCCCGAGTCCGTGGGCAAGGAGGGCGTGGAAAAAACCCTCGACGAGTTCCTCCAAGGCAAACCGGGCGGCAAAATCCTGCGCAAAAACAACCTGGGCTACATCCTCGGCGTAGAAGCCATACAACAACCCACGATTGGCGCCAATGTTTACCTCTCGATCGATGTCAGGGTGCAGCACATCGCCGAGCAGGCCATGCGCCGGGTCGGGCGCGGGGCCTGCGTCATCCTTGACCCCAACAATGGGGACATCCTGGCCATGGTTTCGGTGCCCAATTACGACCCCAATGTCTTTGTGCCCAAGGTCAGCGCGGATGATTGGAAAAAACTCACGCGGGACTCGACCCGCCCCATGCTCAACCGGGCGCTGAGTGGATACGCCGCCGGCTCAACCTTCAAAACCATTGTCGGCATGGCCGCCCTCAAGAACGAGAAAATCCAGTTCACCCCGAACACCGTCATCAACTGCGGGGCGGCCTTCTGGTGGGTCAACCGCTGGTGGCCGGATTGGCCGGGCAATCCCGGGGAAGGTGCGATCAACATCAAGACCGCGCTCCAGTGGTCGACCAACACCTTTTTCTACCAACTGGCCCTGCGCACCAAGGCGGAGTCGATCGCCGACATGGCCCGGACGGCCGGTCTGGGGGAACGCCTCCTGGTGGATGAAAAAGGGGAGGCCCTGATTTCCGGTGAAAGCCCCGGGGTGGTTCCCAGTCCCGAATGGATGGACGCACGGGAGGAACGCCAGATCGCCGCCTGGAAGGAACGCAAAAAGAAAGATCCAACATTCAAAGTGCCGCGCACTTGGCGGGAGAAGTGGAGCGATGGCCACACCCTCAACATGTCGATCGGCCAGGGCTTCGTCGAGGCCACGCCTCTGCAGATGGCCACCATGATCGCCGCCGTGGCCAACGGCGGCAAAGTCTACCAGCCCCGTCTGGTCCGGGCGGTGACGCGCAACCACTCCGACGGGGTGGAATTGGTCAAAGAATACCCCGTGCGGGTCCGTTCCGAACTGGGAGTGCCCACGGCCAAGCTGACCGGAATGAAAGAGGGCTTGCTGGCCTGCGCGCAGTCCGGCACCGGCAAAAAGGCCAACGTCGGGCCTGACTTCCAAGTGGGCGGAAAAACCGGCACGGCCCAGTTCACCACCAGCATCGGTGGCCGGGTGGTCAAGGACAACCGCGCCTGGTTCACCGGCTTTGTCCCCTTCGAAAGCCCCCGTTACGCCATCGCCATCGTGGTCGAGGGCGGCACCAGCGGCGGCGGCACCGCCGGCCCGATCGTCAGTGAGATCTTCCACCGCATCCATGCCATGGAAAATGGGGAAAGCTATGACCTCGTTTACCTGACCCCGGCCATCGGGCACTACGCCGGGGTCACCGGTCCCGCCTACGTTCCACCTGCCGAGTCGGCGGCCGATTCCAATCCTGCCAGCGCAACCCCGGTCGATGTGCCACCACCGGTGGATTTCAGCGCTCCCGCGGAAGCCATCGATGAAATGGCCGAGCCCTCGGGGGCCAGCCGCCAGGTGCAGGAAATGCTCAACCGGAGGAGACGATGAGACCGCTGTCGATTTGGCAGAAAATCGGGCGCTTCCACTGGCTTCTCCTCACCCTGATGATGGGCATGGCCGTCGCCAGCGTGTTTTTTGTCTTCAGCGCCACCCACACCAGTGACAATCCCGAGTTGCAACGGGCCGCTTACCAGCAGATCACCTGGCTGGCCCTGGGGTCGGGTGTTTTCCTGTTTCTGGCCCTGACGCACTATGAAAACCTGGTGCGTTACGGCTGGTTGATCTACCTCGGAATGATTTTTCTGCTCATCTTGGTGCTGGTCTTTGGCAAAGAAGTCAACGGCGCCAAAAGTTGGATTCGTTTTGGCAGCTTCGGCATCCAGCCGGCGGAATTCTGCAAGGTGGCGTTCATGTGCGGCCTGGCCTGGTTCATGGTGCGCCAGTCGGATCATGTGCGCAAATTTTGGTTCATTCTGGCGGTCGGAGGACTGGCCCTCGTTCCGATGGCCCTCATTCTCGGCCAGCCCGACTTCGGCTCCGCCGCCGTTTTCCTCCCGATCACCTTTTTCATGCTCTGGGCTTCCGGGGCCAAGCGCCGCTTCCTGATGATCCCGGTGTTCTGCGCCGTGGCCGGAGTGTTCGGTTCCTACTGGATCATCTACCGTGCGGATTGGAAGGGCACGCTTCAGGATATCCCCCGCGCGACACAGGAGGGCGTGCTCATGGCGGTGATGCTCAAAGGGCAACCCGAGGAAACTCCCTCAGTCATCGGCTCCGCCCCCGCTCCCAAGCCCCGCCCTGCCGTCCCGCAGCCCCCGCCCGCCGAAGGGGAAACCGCTTCCAAGGTGGTCCTCAAAACCTATCAGCTCAACCGCATTCGCACCTTCTTCAAGCCCGACCTCGACCCCCTGGGTGCCGGCTGGACCATCCGCCAATCCCTCATCGCCGTGGGTTCCGGCGGCTTGAAAGGCAAGGGCTACCTCCACGGCGACCAGAATATCTACGGCTTCCTGCCCAAGAACATCGCCTACAACGATTTCATCTTTTCCGTCATCGCCGAGGAATTCGGTTTCGCCGGGGGCGCCATCCTGATCGTTTGCCACGGCCTGGTCATCATCTGCCTGCTGCGTGTCGGGGGCCGTTCCCGCGATCTGGCCGGGGCGCTTTTTTGTGCCGGCCTGGCCGGACTTTGGTTTGTCCACTTTTTCATCAACATCGGCATGACCATCAAAGTTGTGCCGATCACCGGCATTCCCCTCCCCTTGACCAGCTATGGCGGCACCTTCCTGGTCGCCTGCATGGCCGGCCTCGGCATCGTCCAGAGTGTCTGGATCCACCGGAGGGATTTTTGAACCTTTCCACCGCCAGGGGCGCGATGAGCGCGAAGCAAAACAACCCCTCCACCCTCCACCACGAATCCCCTGGCGTGCTTCGCGCTCTTCGTGGTCCAAGAAAGTCTTTATGTTCATCCAAAAAATAAAGGAATTCCTCGGCATCGCCCGCAAAGGCGACGCCAAAGAAATCATCATCAACGTCGAGCCCCTCGAGGACCGCGTCGCCCTGCTCGAAGGCGGCGTTCTCGAGGAGTTCTCCATCGAGCGGGACAGCGACCGCAACATCTCCGGCAATATTTACAAGGGCCGGGTGCACAACATCGAGCCCGCCCTCAAGGCCCTCTTCATCGACATCGGCGTCGAGAAGAATGCCTTCCTGCACTATTGGGACGCCATGCCGGCGGCCCTGGACAACGGGGTCGAGCAGATTGAGCGCGGTGGCAAAAAGAAAGCCAAGAAGATCACCCAGAACGACATCCCCCGCCTTTACCCCCCCGGCTCGGACATCATCGTCCAGGTGACCAAGGGACCCATCGGCACCAAGGGGGCCCGCATCACCACCAACGTCAGTCTCGCCGGGCGGTTCCTCGTCCTCACCCCGTTCACGGACACTTTCGGGATCTCGCGCAAAATCGAGGACCCCAAGGAACGCCAGCGCCTGCGCAAGATCCTCAATGAACTCGACGTTCCCGACGGCATGGGGGTCATCATGCGCACCGCGGGTGAGGGCATGAAGGCCCGCTACTTCGTCCGCGATCTGGCCATCCTATTGAAACAGTGGGAGTCCATCGAGTCCGAGATGAACAAGGGCGCCGCGCCCAGGATACTTCTCGAAGAACCCGATCTGGTTGAACGTACCGTGCGCGACTTCCTCACGGACGAAATCGACCGCGTGGTCATCGACGACCTGGAGACCTGTGACCGCGTCAAGGCCCTGGTGCGCGAGATTTCCAAACGATCCGAGAAGCTCATCACCTGGCACAGCGATCCCGTGCCGGTGTTTGAAAAATACAACGTCGGCAAACAGATCGACTCCGCCTTCCGCCGGCAGGTCTGGTTGAAGTCCGGGGCCTATCTGGTCATTGACGAAACGGAGGCCCTGGTGGCCATCGATGTCAACACCGGCCGGAACAAGGGCGGGAACGACACCGACAACACCATCCTCAACACCAACCTGGAAGCCGCCGAGGAAGCCGCGCGCCAGCTCCGCCTGCGCAACATCGGGGGGATCATCATCATCGACTTCATCGACATGAAGTCGCGCAAGGACCAGCAGCAGGTGTTGAAGCACTTCAAGGACAACCTCAAACGCGACAAGGCCAAGACCCATGTCCTGCCCATCTCGCAACTCGGATTGTTGGAAATGACCCGCCAGCGGGTCCAGGAAAGCATCAGCCGTGCGATTTACATGGAATGCCCGCACTGCAAGGGCCGGGGAACGGTCAAGAGCCCCGAATCGATGTCGGTGGAAGTCCAGCGTGAGATCAACCGCATCATGGCCAAGCATCCCGACGTGCATGAACTGCGGGTCATCGTCCATCCCCACGTCATGGACCGCCTGCGGCGTGAGGACGAGCAATTGCTTGTCGAGTTGGAGCGCCGCCACCAGGGGAAGCTGGCCTTCCGCAGCGATCCCGCCTTCCATTACGAGGAATTCAAGATTCTCAACGCCCTGACCGAACAGGAATTAAGCTGAGGAGGGGGTATTTGATTCAACGGGAGGGCGAGGCTCCCGCCGAGCCTAGGTTGGTCGGTCAAGGCTCGGCGGGAGCTTCGCCCTCCCAAGATGCCCCTTGAAAAAGGCTTTTCAAGGGGAGGCGGAAGCGATACGTTTACCGTTCCTTTGACAGGCTGTAGCACAGCTTGGTAGTGCGGTCGCCGCGGCGACAGGTCCCAAGTAGTCAATAGCCGGTTTTTTGGTGTTTCGGGCTGTAGCACAGCTTGGTAGTGCGCTTGAATGGGGTTCAAGAGGTCCCGGGTTCAAATCCCGGCAGCCCGACCAAAAGGTCGGTCCGCCTGCGAGAGCAGGCAAGTAACCAGTATTTGAACCCTTGGGTTCAGCGCCAGCCACGAAGTGGCCGTTTTTAACCAGCGAAGCTGATCCCGCACCATCCCGCCATCGGTGGGATAAATCCCGGCAGCCCGACCAACCTGCGAACGCAGGTTATCTGCCGCAGATTTGCCCCACGGGGAAAGGATTCCCCGGCCGCAGGGCGCTCAAGCCTTCAGTCGCGCAAAGAACTTTTTCCCGCTCTGCAGGATCATGCCCGGCTCGACGGTGACCTGGGCCTTGTCGTCGGCGACCTTTTCCCCGTTGATCTTCACGCCGCCTTGGGTGATCAGTCGGCGGGCTTCGCCGCCGCTGGTGACCGCTCCCGTTTCTTGTAGCAGCTTCACGATCCAGATCGGGGACGCACTGACGGTGATCTCCGGCATGTCAGCGGTGGAAAGATCCTTCTTGGAAAACTTCTGTTCGAAATCGGCCCGGGCCGCTTTCCCCGCCTCCTCGCCGTGGTAACGGGTGACGATGGAACTGGCCAAGTGTTTCTTGGCCTCCATCGGATGGGTCGCGGGGTCTAGTTTGTGGCCCAGGAGCACGGGATACCAACGGCCCATGAGTTCGTCACTGATGCTCATAGCCTTGCCGAACATCTCCGAGGGGGCCTCGGCAATGCCGATGTAATTCCCCAGGGATTTGCTCATTTTTTCGACGCCATCCGTTCCTTCGAGAATAGGAAGGACCATGACGACCTGGGGCTCCTGGCCGGCGTCCTTCTGCTGGTCGCGTCCGACGAGGTTGTTGAACAACTGGTCATTGCCGCCAAGCTCCACGTCGGCCTTCACTTCCACGGAGTCGTGGCCCTGCATGAGGGGGTATTGGAACTCGGTCAGGCTGATGGCCTGGTCGGACTCGAAGCGCTTGCGGAAATCCTCCCGGGCCAGGAGTTGGGCCACGGTGATGCGGCCGTTGAGTTTGAGCACATCGGCGTAGGTGAACTTGTCGAACCATTCGCTGTTGCGGCGGACTTCGGTTTGGGCGGGGTTGAGGATCTTGAAGACCTGGTCGGTGTAGGTGCGGGCGTTGGCGTCGATCTGGGCGGGATCGAGGGGCACGCGGGTCTTGGAGCGGCCGGTGGGGTCGCCGATGCGGGCGGTGTAATCCCCGACGAGGATGACGGCGGTGTGGCCGAGGTCCTGGAATTGGCGGATCTTATTGAGCACCACGGCATGGCCGAGGTGGAGGTCTGGCGAGGTGGGGTCGAAGCCAAGTTTGACCCGGAGGGGACGGCCAGTCTGGAGTTTTTTGAGAAGCTCGGGTTTGGAGTGGATGGTTTCCACGCCCTGGCACAGAAGGTCGAGCTGTTGTTCGGCGGTCATGGGAGCTGGGATTTAACCGGGAAGACGTGAGTATTGCAACGTCTCAGGAGGGCGGGACGGTAAACTGGAGGGCGAGGCTTGCGCTGAACTGTGGCGGGCCAATCACGGCTCGGCAGGAGCCTCGTCCTCCCCAAAGACAGAAAAGGCACAAAAAAACCCCGGCCGTTGCGGGCCGGGGTTTTTGAGGTTGGACCGTTGCCGGTCGGATTATTCCTTCGAACCTTCGCCGGGGCGGAATTCTTCTTCCGCACGGCTGAACGCGTCGCCCATCGAGCCGAGTTGTTCGCCGCTGCGCAGGTTTTCGTAGGTGGCCGTTTCCTTGGCCAGCTGTTCATCGGAGTAGTCCGCGGCCTTGATCGAGAGGCCGATGCGGCGTTCCGCCTTGTCGACCTTGATGACGCGGGCGGTGACTTCGTTGCCGATCTTGAGCACATCCTTGACCTTGTTGACGCGGTCTTCGCTGATCTGCGAGATGTGGACCAGACCGTCGATTTCGTCGGCCAGTTCGATGAAGGCGCCGAAGGACGCGATCTTGGAGACCTTGCCCTTGACCACTTCGCCGACCTTGTAGCGCGACTCGATCGCGGTCCACGGATCGTCCTCGATTTGTTTGATACCCAGGCTGATGCGCTGGTTCTGGCGGTCGATGCCGAGGACCATGGCCTCGACTTCGTCGCCCTTCTTGAGCATTTCCGAGGGGTGGTTGACCTTGCGGGTCCAAGAGAGGTCGGACACGTGGATCATGCCATCGATGCCTTCTTCCAGTTCCACAAACGCGCCATAGGCGGTAAGGTTGCGGACGACGCCCTTGACGCGGCTCTTCTCGGGGTATTTCTCCCCGATGGAATCCCACGGATTGGCTTCGAGTTGGCGGAGCGACAGCGAGAGCTTCTGCTCTTCCTTGTTGATGTCGGTGACGAGGGCGTCCACTTCCTGGCCGATGGCGAGCACGTCCGACGGGCGGGCGATGCGCTTGGTCCAGGAAATTTCCGAGACGTGGATGAGTCCTTCGATGCCGGGCTCGAGTTCGACGAACGCGCCGTAGGGGACGAGGTTGGTGATTTTCCCGTGGATCTTCCCGTTGAGGGGATACTTGTCGACGAGCTTCTCCCAGGGGTTGTCGGTGCGCTGCTTGAGGCCGAGGCTGACGCGTTCTTTTTCGCGGTCGATGTCGAGAACGACGACTTCGAGCTCCTGGCCGATCTTGAGCATTTCCGAAGGGTGGCTGACGCGGCTCCAGGAAATGTCGGTGATGTGGAGAAGACCGTCGAGACCGTCGAGGTCGATGAAGGCGCCGAAGTCGGTGAGGTTTTTGATGACGCCCTTGACGATGCTGCCCTTCTCGATCTGGCCGAGGAGCTTGGTGCGTTTCTCGGCGCGTTCGGCCTCGATGAGTTCACGGCGGGAGAGGACGACGTTTTTGCGTTCCTCGTTGAGCTTGACGATCTTGCACTCGATCATGGCATCCTCGAAGTCGCGCAGGTTTTTCGGCGGGATGATGTCGATCTGGGAGGCGGGGATGAAGGCTTCGACACCGACATTGACCATGAGACCGCCCTTGACGATTTTGCGGACGCGGCCGGTGATTTTGCCGCCTTCGTTGAAGATCTTGACGATTTTTTCCCAGTTCTGTTTCTGGGCCGCCTTCTGGCGGGAGAGGACCACGTTGCCATAGTCGTCTTCGAGTCTTTCGAGGAGGACTTCGATCTGTTGGCCGACCTCGAGTTCCTCGGGGTTCTCGAATTCGTCGGTGTCGATGGTGCCTTCGGACTTGTAGCCGATGTCGAGGGTGATTTCTTTGGCACGTTTGTCGACGATGGTGCCCTTGATGATGGTGCCTTCCTTGAAGTTTTGCAGGGAGGCGTCCAGGAGTGCGGAGATATCTTTCACGATGGGTTGGGGGTCAAGCTGAGGGGGTCACGGGCTTCAACCCTGAAGCCGGGCGGCCGCACCCGATGGATGATGGGTATGGGGGCCGATGAAAACCTGAGCTATAAATGAAACATCCGCCGTAACCTCGGCGGACAGGGTTGAGGTTGTCCTGCCGTCCCGATACACACGGAACTGCTTGGCAGGGTTGTTAAGCATGCAGGAAACAGACCGGTGTGGCAAGCGAAAAGGCTGTGCTTAACCGGGGCGGCTGGACTCAGGACTTGGGGGCCAGCCGGATCTGGGTGATGTAGCGGGTGGTACCGGTCTTGAGTGTGGGCGCGGCGTAGACGACCCGGCAGGCGGGATCAAGGCGGACGGCTTTCCAAGGGGAGGTCTCGAGGGTGCTGCCTTGATCGTCTCGGAACAGGGTCCGGCATTCCAGCTCGAGCCACTCGAAGGTTCGATTTTCCACCATGATTTCCGCGAGGATGATGCTTGAGGCAGGGTCGCGGTGGGAGGCCTGTTGCCGGACCAGAATCTTCGGGGCGAGGACATCGTCCAGCAAGACGACGGTGGCCGGACCGGCGGGGGCTTCTGCCACGGTTTCGGTGGCACTTCCTTCCTCCGGGGAGTGGGCGCAGGAGACCAACACGGCGGCAGCGGACCATGCGAGGGCCGGGGCAGCTATCAGAAAAAAGCAGGGGCGGCTGGCAGGGAACACCCGGGTATTTTGGCGCCGAATGCGTTTCCGGGCAACGCCATTCCCCGGGGCGGGTCGTATTTGACTTGGCCAAGGGGGCCGGGGCCGCTAGGTTGGTTCCATGATGCTTGCTTTTCTCAATCTGGGTGGTCCGGAGATCATCTTTATCTTTCTGGCCATCATTCTCCTGTTCGGGGCCAAAAAACTGCCCGAACTGGCCCGTGGTATCGGTCGCAGCCTGGGGGAATTTCGCAAGGCCAAAGACGACTTCGACCGCGAACTGAACCGTGCGGCGGATGATCTCGAAGAAGAGAAAAAGAAAAAGCTCTCGGACGCTTCACCCTCATCTGGCCCTTCGGACAAGACCTGATTTTTTGTAGCGGCGGTTTATCCCGGCCGTTACGGCCAGGCTGGCAGATTTCAAAATCGGACCTTCGCCGGCAACAGGCCGCGGACCAGAGCCACACAGGCCGCGCCCAACAGGGCATAGAGACAGATCCAGAGGCCCCAACCCAATTCGATCTGCCAAAGCATCCGGTCGGTGTAGGCGGCATTCATTTTCCAACGCATCAGCACGTAGGCCCCGGCCTGGAGCAGGCCCACGAACAGCAGGTGGCGCTGGGATGTTTTCCCGGGGGTCAGGAAGACCGCCCCGAGGAAGGCCAGAATGGGAATCAGGACAATGACTTTCACCCGCAAGGCCGTGTCGTCGCCGCTCCAGAGCATGGAGAGCCAGGCCCTGGCCACCTTGGAAGACAGGGTGTCTTCCTCGGAAAGCAGGATGATTTGATAGGCCGAGAGGCCGTCCGCCGGGCGCTTCAACAGGGCCGAGGCCTCACTGCGCCGCATCCAGAGGTAGGAGGAGACCGGGTCTTCCTCGCCCTGGACCAGGGTGTTGGCGATGGCCAGGGTGTTGGTGGCCACGGATTCGGGGGCGAAGCGGGCCCAGGGGAGGAAAAATCCGAGGGTGCACAGGCCGGCGAAGATCCAGCCGGCTAGGACGGAGGGGCGTTGTTTCATGCGTTATTCTTTCGGTTTGGGAGGTTTGCCTCCGAAGAGGCTGTAGAGGGCGGCGGCGGGGAAAAGGCGTCCGGGGCAGTCGGTCGAGATGATGTTGATGTCCCGGTGCAGATAAAAACGGGGGCGGGGGGTGCCGACCTTGTCCTGGAGGTAACCGGTGAGCTCGATGAGTGCGGCGATCTGGCGCCGGGTCGGGCGGTCGCGCTGGAAATCACCGACCAAACAAATACCGATGGCGATTTCGTTCTGGGCGTCGCTGCGCACGTGCCCACCCTGGAGTTGCTTCAACCAGCGGTCGCCGACCTCGATCTCTCCGTCCCCGGAATCCGTGCCGTTCCCGATGACGAAGTGATAGGCCAGGCCGTTTTCCATTCCACGGACCTGGCGGTGGTAGTAATCGAAGATCTTGGCGTTGCCGGTGCGGGTGCCGCTGTGGTGGGTGACGATGTAGCGCCAGTCCCGGGTGGTGATTTTCGGTTTGTCGATGAGGTTGCGGGATTTGCCGGCGACGAAGACGTATTTCGGGGGAGGGGGTGGTTCCGGTTTCTTGTTGCCGGTTTCTTGTTTCTTGGGGGGTGGCCCGTCCTCTGTCTTTTCCTCGGGGCTTTGCGGCTTGTCTTCGGGTTCGGGAGGGGGGCCGCTGTCGATGAAGGGCTTGGTGGACGGGCGAATGCGGAGTTGCTGTCCGGGGGTGATGATGCCGGCGAGGGAGGGGTTGAGCTGGCGTAATTCGGCCAGGGGGATGCCGCGGGTGCGGCTGATGCTGTAGAGGGTGTCCCCCTTGGCCACGATGTGGAATTCCGGCGGGACGGGTGTTTCGGTTTTTTTGTCCCCGGTCTCGGGTGTGGTTGTGGATGGGTCCGGTTTGTCGGTTCCGGTTTTTTCGGTTTTGTCCGCTGGACTGCCCGCAGCGGGAGGGGAGGGGGGTGGTCCAGCCTTTGCGGGTGGCGGTTCTTTCGCCGGGATTTGCAATACCTGTCCCGGCTTGAGCTTGGTGGGGTCGATGCCGGGGTTGGCCGCCATCAGGTCGGCCACACTTACTTCGCACTGGCGGCTGATGCTGTAAAGAGTGTCGCCCTTCCGGACCTCCCGGGGGGTGGCCAAAAGTCCGGGCAGGCCGAGGGAGCCGCAGCAGGCGCACAGGCCCTGGATGAAGTGACGACGTCGCACCGCGGGCAGGGTAACAAATGGTGTGGTTTTGCGTAGCGCGAATTTTACAATTGGCCAAAACAGGGCAGAATGGGGCAGGATGAATCCCCCCACCCTGGCAGGTCCCTCCATGTTGCACGACACCCAGAACACGCCCGACGACCGTCAGTTGCCGATCAACAAGGTGGGGGTTCGCGGACTGCGCCACCCCATCGAGATCCGCGACAAGGCCCACCAGCGCCAGAGCACCGTGGCCACGGTGGCGTTGTCGGTCGACCTGCCCCAACAGTTCAAGGGCACCCACATGAGCCGGTTTGTCGAGGTGCTCAACGCCCACGGCCGGCTGATCCATGTGGAAAACATTCCGGACATTCTGCGCGAGCTTCAACGCAGGCTGGCCGCGGACTCGGCCCATTTGGAAATGGAGTTCCCGTTCTTCCTCGAGAAAAAAGCCCCTGTGACCGGCGCGGCCGGGCTGATGGACTATGTGGCCAAGTTTGATGCGGCCATGGACGGGGGAACATACGGCATGCGGCTGACCGTCGTGGTCCCGGTGGCCACGCTCTGTCCGTGCAGCAAGGCCATCAGTGCCCGCGGGGCCCACAATCAGCGGGGATATGTCACGTTGACGGTGGAATTCCAGGAGACGGTCTGGATCGAAGAATTGATCGAGATGGTCGAGGCCTCGGCCAGTTGTGAACTCTACTCACTGCTCAAGCGCGAGGATGAAAAAGCCGTCACGGAAAAAGCGTACGATAATCCCGTGTTTGTCGAGGACTTGGTGCGGAACGTGGCCCAGCGCTGCCGGGCCGACTCGCGCATCACCCGATTCCGGGTCGAGGCGGAGAACATGGAGTCGATCCACAATCACGCCGCCTATGCCATGATCGAACAGGGCTGAAACCCTGCCTTCACACGTAGCGCTGGGCGGGTTGCTCCAATTCGTCCGCCACCGAGGTGTCCTCGTGGTGGTGGCGTTCAAAACGGGCGAAGAGGCTGTAGGCGCAGGGGACGACGAAGAGGGTGAAGGAGGTGGAAACGGCCACGCCGCCGATGATGGTCAGGGCCATGGGAACCCGGGCTTCGGAGCCGGGGGCGGTGGAGAGGGCGGTGGGGATGGCCGCGCCCATGGTGGCAAACGAGGTCATGAGGATCGGGCGCAGGCGGATGGGACAGGCTTTTTCCAGCGCGGGCCGGACGGGCAGGTGCTCGTGTTCACGGACCTGGTTGGTGAATTCGACCAAGAGGATGGAATTTTTCTTCACGATGCCGGCCAGGAGGATGAGGCCGATCATGGAGAAGAGGTTGATCGACTGGCCGGTGGCCAGAAGGATGAGGAAGGCGCCGGTGACCGAGAAGGGCAGGGCCAGAAGCACGGTCACGGGGTGGATGAAGCTGTTGAACTGCGAAGCCAGGACCATGTAGGCCGCGATCAAGCCGAGCACGAAGACGAAGTTGAGGCTCTTGAAGGAGTCCTGGAAGGTTTGGGACGAGCCCTCCAAGTGGAAGGAATACCCCTCGGGCAGGACGGACCGGGAGATGCGCTCGCACTCGGCGATCGCAGTGGATTGTGAGACCCCGGTGGCCAGGGCGGCACGGATGGTGATGGAGCGCTGGCGGTCGACCCGGGCGATGGACTGCACGGTCTTGACCGGCTCCAGCTTCACCACGTCGGAGAGCGGGATGAGCTCGCCGAACGAGGTCCGGATCTGGAGTTTCTCAATGTCGGCGGGTTGGAGCCGTTCATCGGCGCGCAGTCGGATGCGCACATCGTAGCGGCGGGCGTCGCTGGTGAATTTGCCCTCGCGCAGGCCCCCCATGGCGGCCAGCACGGTCTGGCCGAGGTCGTCCATGGAAACGCCGCGCAGGGCGGCGGCCTCGCGGTCGGGTACGATGCGGACTTCGGGCTGGCCCTCGCGGTAGTTGGTGTCGACATCGACCATCAGGCCGGTGGCTTCCATCTGCCGGGTGATTTCCGCGGCGGCTTTCTTCAGGTCGCTGTATTCGGTGCCACGGATGTTGAATTCGACCGGGGGGCTTTGGTTGCGGGAGACTAGTCCACGGCTGGAGAGGTCGGTCAGGGCGAGGATGCGCACGCCCGGGGCCTTTTGCGGCAGGTCGCGGCGGAATTCGTCCATGATCTGGCTCTGGGTTTTTTTGCGCTGGTCCTTGGGGATGAGGACGACCGGGACGAAAAGGGAATTGGACTGGCCATTCTGGCCGCCGACGGAAATGAGGTAGCGGGCGACGTCGTCGCGGGACTTGAGGTATTTTTCCACCTCCACCGCTTTTTGGAAGGTGTTTTCCAATGAGGAACCAACCGGGGTTTGCAGCGCCATGCGGAAGAAATTCTGGTCCTGGGTGGGGACGAATTCCTGGCGGAGCGACCGGAAGGATAGGAGGGAGAGGGCGAAAAGGACAAAGGAGCCCGTGACCACTTTCCAGCGATGGTCGAGGCAGATCCTCAGGCCGCGTCCGTAGGCGGTGCCGAGGAAGCCGAGGATGCGGTCGGAGGTGCGGGTGATGATGTTGTCGGACGAGCGCACCATCAATTGGGAGCAACGCATCGGGGTCAGGGTGACCGCTTCGAGCAGGGAGAGGGCCACGGCGGCGGAGATGGTGACGCCGAACTGGAAGAAAAACTTGCCGATGACCCCCTCCATGAAGGCCACGGGGAGGAAGATGGCCATGACCGCGACCGAGGCGGCCACGGCTGCGAAAGTGATCTCACGCGCGCCGTCACGCGCGGCGCCCACCCGGCTCTTGCCCATCTGGAAGTGCCGGACGATGTTCTCCAGCACCATGATGGCATCGTCGACCACGATCCCGATGACCAGGGTCAGGGCCAGCATGGTGAAGAGGTTGAGGGTGAACCCCATGAAGTAGATGACAATGAAGGTGCCGAGGATCGAGGTCGGGATGGAGAGAAGGACGTTGACCGAGGAGGACCAGTTGCCCAGGAAGAGGAAGCAGATCACGGCAGTGAGGAGTGAGGCAATGACCAGCTCTTTTTCAGTGTAGTGGATCGACTGCACAACGAAGCGGGTGAAATCGACGTTGATGCGGATCTTGATGTCCTCGGGCAGGGTGCGCTTGAGTTCCTCGACTTTGCGGATGACCTCGGTGGCCACCGCCACCTCGTTGGAGCCGCGTTGTTTTTTGATGCCGAGGCCGACGGCTTTGCGGCCGTCGATGAGCAGGATGCGGCGGGCGTCGGCCAGGTCATCGACGACATCGGCCACGTCGCGCAGCCGGATGGTGGTGTCGTAGATGGGTTGCCCTCCCCGTTGGGTGATGAGGATGTTGCCGACCTGTTCGGCGGTCAGCCCTTCCCCCATGGTGCGGAGGTTGATTTCGTTCTGGCTGTTCTCGATGTAGCCCGCGGCGATTTCCGAGTGCTCCCGGCGGACGGCGGTGACCACATCGAGGACCGACAGTTGCAGGCGTTGGAGGTCATGGTTGCGGACGTGGACGCGCAGGTTGCGCTCGGTGAACCCGAAACGCAGCAGTTCACCGACCCCAGGCAGGGTTTGGAATTGGTCTGCGACGTAGAGGTCGATGTATTCGATGAGGTCGCGGAACGGGCGGCTGCTGCTGAGCCCGATCCACATGATGGGATCATCCTCGGGGTTTTGTTTGCGCAGGACCGGAGGGTCGACATTGAGGGGAAGACGGACCTGGGTCAGGGCGCTTTGCACCTCTTGGACGGCGGCATCGATGTCGCGGCCGATGACGAATTCCATGGTGATGTTGGCCGCTCCCTGTCGGATGTTCGAGCGGAGTTCCTTGAGTCCTTCGACGGCGATGACTTTCTGTTCGATCTGGTCGACGAGTTCGGCCTCCATGATCTCGGGGGCAGCGCCCTCCCAAGTGACCTCGATGTCGAGTTGGGGGAAATCGACGTCCGGCATGTAGCTGACCCCGAGGCGTCCAAGGGAGATGGCGCCGAAGACGATCAGCCCGGCCATGAGCATCCAGGCCATGACCGGGCGTTTGATGGATAGATCGGATAGAGTCATTTAGAAAAAACCGATGACGGAGACTGGGGGGCGGATTTTCAAGCAAAGCGGCCGGAGCCGCCTTGGGGGTGAGATTATTCTTTTGAGGGTTCCTGGGATTTGACGATTTTGGGTGGGAGATTTTCAGCCTGGGGTGGTTCGCCGGCGGCGACCTTGAGGGCGATCATGGTACTGTGGGCCAGACTTTCCGTGGCGATGCGGCGACGGATGATTTCCTTCCAACGAAGCAGGGCCGAGAGGACGTCGAGGTTGCTGGCCCGGCCGAGGGTGTAGTCTTTTTTCTGGGCCTGGTAGTTTTCCAGGGCGGCGCGTTCGGCCTCGTGGAGTTGGACCGCCTGACCGGCGGCGGAGACGAAGTTGTTGTAGGCCACGCGCACTTCATTGTCGGCCAGGCGGCGGGCGCGGCTGAAGTCGAGCTGACTGGCGCGGTAGAGGGATTTCGCTTCGCTGAGGCGGGCGACGCGCAGGCCGCCGTCGAAGACCGGGACATCCACAGTCACGACAATGTTCCATTCCTGTTCCCTTTCCGGGTCTTCGAGGGCGAGGTAGCTGAAGTTGCCTTTGATGGTGGGGAGGAATTCGCCCCGCACCGCATCGGAGCGGCGTTGGGTGGCGGTCTGTCTTTCCGCCGCGGCGACCAGGTCGGGCCGGGCGCCGGTTTTCCAGAGGTAGGTTTCCAGCTTGTCGGCTGCGGGCAGGCCGGAGGGCGGGGTGAGGGTGAAGCTGTCCGCGGGGCGTCCGATGAGGTAGGCGAACAATTCCCGTGCCGCCCCGGTGAATCCGCGCACGCTTTCGAGGGTGGCCCGGGTGTCGGCCCATTCTGTCTCCGAGGCCAGGAGATCACCCTTGCGCGAGCGGCCGAGGGTGACGCGCGCGGCCAGTTCGTTGCGACGTTCTTCCAAGGTGCGGAGGATTTCCACCAGGGCCTGCTGGTCCTGTTCCAGCGAGGTGATCTGGTGGTAGAGATCGCTGACGTCGAGGTAGAGCAACTGGCGGTTGCGGGCGAGGGTGGAGTTGAGGCCGCGTTGATCGGCCTTGATCGCGGCAGCGGTGTTCCATTCGCGGAAGCCGCTGAAAAGACTCTGGCTGACCGTCAGCCGGCCTTCCCAACTGTCGCGCCGGAGGCCATTGGCCCCGCTGTCGATCCCGCCGCCCAGGTTGTTCTGGGTGCGTTGGGAGCCGGTGAATCCGACTTGGGGGAAAACCGTGCTCAGTGCCTGCCAGTAGCGGGCTTCGGCGGTTTTGATTTCCTCGCGGTTGATGCCGAGTGATTCACTGCGGGCCTCGGCCAGGGTGTAGGCTTCGTTAAGGCCCAACGCCTCCGCGCAGGTGCCGGTATCCGGATGGGCCAAGCAGGCTCCGGCCAGAATCAGGGCAGCGAGGCGCATAGAGGTTTTACCTTAGCCCGGTGCTTGGGCCTGGCAACCTGTGACTTCAACGCCAAGGCCACCAACGATCGCGAAGCAGCATGCCCGGGGTGTAGCTGTGGGCAGGACGGGCGGATTCCGCCAGCGTCCAATCAAAGGGTAGGTATTCCACCCGGACGTCCTTGCGTTGGATGAGCGCGGCTTGTTCGGGCGGCAAGTATCGGCCGAGGGTTTGGCGGAACCCCCCGAAGGCATCGAATTCGCCTCGATACCAGAGAAAGATCTGGGAAAGCCGGATGACCGAGGGGCCGACCTGGAGATGGTCCGGGGAGGCAAGCCAACGGCGCCAATTGGTTTCGATGGCGGAATCAATGGTTTCGGTCTCTAGGGGTTTTTCGGGCAGGGGCGGACCGCCCAGGCAGCCGAGGTGGAGGATGCCGCGGGCCCGCCAGCCGAGAAGGGCGGTGATGTGTCCTTCCGACAAGTCCTCCAGGGAAAAGGGAACGGGTCCAAGGAGGAAGCGTTTTTCCTGGAAAAAGCCTCTATCGCCCTTCGGGCTGGCCAATCGGGGTTGGTCGAGGATCTGGCGGGCCAGGGAGGCGTGGTAGAGGTTGATCCATCCTGCCATTTGTTCACGTCCATCGGCGGGTGGCCCATCATGGCAAGCGAAAGTGCTGAGGTAGCGGTCGAGTTCTCCGACTGCGGCGGGGTCGCGGCGCCAGGCCGCGTAGTCCACTCGTCCATCGGGACCGCGATGCGCGGCCAGAAGGCGGGCGAAAGGGGCGTGCGACACCCCGCGGGCGATGCGCAGCCAGGGGCCCTCTGCCGCCGGGGAGGGGGCGGGCACGATGGAGACAAGGAAGAGAAAGAGCCCGATCAGCCGCATGATTCCCTGCATCTCAAGGCCGGGAAAAAATTCCGCAAGATTGTTTTTGATCCCGGCGCGCAGCGTGGTTCATGATGGTCGGATGAATAAAGGACCGATCAGCCAGTTTATCACCCATCACTACCGCCACTTCAACGCCGCGGCCCTGGTGGACGCCGCCAAAGGGTATGAAGCCCACCTGACCGCTGGTGGAAAGATGATGATCACGCTGGCCGGGGCCATGAGTACCGCCGAACTGGGGGTCTCCCTCGCCGAAATGATCCGCCAGGGCAAGGTCGACATCATTTCCTGCACCGGGGCCAACCTGGAAGAAGACCTGATGAATCTGGTTGCCCACTCGCACTACAAGCGCATTCCGGGTTACCGCGACCTCACCCCGCAGGATGAATGGAAGCTTTTGGAAGACGGATTGAACCGGGTCACGGATACCTGCATTCCCGAGGAAGAGGCCTTCCGCCGCCTGCAGAAACACATCGTGGAACTGTGGAAGGCCGCCGATGCCAAAGGGGAGCGCTGTTTCCCCCACGAATTCATGTTCCAAATGATCCAAAGCGGCGTGCTGGAGCAATACTACGAGATTGATCCCAAAGATTCCTGGATGGTGGCCGCCGCGGAGAGGAATCTCCCCATCGTGGTCGGCGGCTGGGAAGACTCCACCATGGGCAACATCTTTGCCTCCTACGTGATCAAGAACGAGGTCAAGGCCACCACGATGAAAAGCGGGATCGAATACATGGTCTGGCTCTCCGATTGGTATCGTAAAAATTCCGGCGGCAAAGGCGTGGGCTTCTTCCAATTGGGCGGGGGCATCGCGGGGGACTTCCCGATCTGCGTGGTTCCGATGATGTATCAGGATCTGGAATGGCATGACGTGCCGTTCTGGGGGTACTTCTGTCAGGTGAGCGATTCCACCACCAGCTACGGTTCGTATTCCGGGGCGGTGCCGAATGAAAAAATCACCTGGGGCAAACTGGGGATCGACACGCCGAAATTCATCGTCGAATCCGATGCGACCATCGTGGCCCCGTTGATTTTTGCCTACATTTTGGGCTGGTGAGCACCGGAAGGGTCAGCCCCGGGCGCGGAGGTTGAGCGCGGCCTGGGATACCGTTTGTTCGATGCGGCGGGTGCGGGTTTCCGGGCGCTTGGCGGCGTAGATCCATTCGAAGATGTATTTCCGGGCAGAAGGCGGGAAGGCCATGAAGTGTTTTTTTGCTGTGGGTCTGGAGGCCAGGGCTTTTTTCAAATCGGGCGGCATGACGCCATTTTCACTGGCATCGATGGAGGTCCAGGCTCCGTTGGTCCTGGCCGTGGCCACCGCCGCCATCCCGGCTTCTGTCATCAGGCCGGCGGCGGTCATTTTTTCCACCCGGGATTTGTTCCATTTGGACCAGACGCTCTTCGGCTTCCGCGGGGTGAAGCGTTGCGACCAACGATCCGCATCAACGGGCCGGACCGTGCTGTCAATCCATCCGAAGCAGAGGGCTTCCTCGACCGCCTCGTTGTAGGTCACACTCGGTTGGCCGCTGTCCTTTTTGTAATAAAGCAGCCATACGCTGTCGGCACTGCGGTGGTTTTTCTGGAGCCATTGTCGCCAATGGCTCCGGCTGGGGAAAGGCATCACGCGATGCTCCTCGGGTATCGCTTACAAAGTAAGCTTGCGGCCGTTGCCGACATCGAAAAGTGAGGAGACGGACTCGCCGTAATGGATGCGCTTGATGGCCTCGCCCAATAGCTCGCTGACAGACAGTGTGGTCAGGGGGAGGTTGGGGTTGACCGGCTGCGGGGTGCTGTCGGTGGTGATGAGTTCTTTGATCCCGGATGATTTGAGCCGTTCCAGGCCCTTTTCATTCAGGATGGCGTGGGAGACGCAGGCGTAGATGTCGCGTGCGCCCGCATCCCGGAGGGTATGGGCCGCCGAACTGAGGGTGCCGGCGGTCTCGGTCATGTCGTCGACCAGGAGGACATCGCGATCCTTGACTTCGCCCACCACGTAAAGGGCCTTGGTCTCGGTGGCGTTGATGCGGCGTTTGGCCACGATGGCCAGTCCGGCGCCGAGGGTTTGGGAGTAGGCCGCGGCCATTTTCATGCCGCCCACATCCGGGGATACCACGACGAGGTTTTCCAGGTGTTTGTGTTTGAGGTGTTGGTAGAAGACGGGGGCGGCGTAGAGGTGGTCGACGGGGATGTCGAAGAAGCCCTGGATCTGTTGGGCGTGGAGGTCCATGGTGAGGACCCGTTCGGCCCCGGCGGCGGTGAGGAGGTTGGCGATGAGTTTGGCCGTGATGGGGACGCGGGGCTGGTCCTTGCGGTCCTGGCGGGCGTAACCGTAGAAGGGCATGACGGCGGTGATGCGACCGGCGCTGGCCCGCCGGGCGGCGTCCAGCATGATGAACAACTCCATCAGGTGGTGATTGGTCGGGGGGCAGGTGGGCTGGATGATGAAGACATCGTTGCCCCGGACGTTTTCCTCGAATTTGACAAAACTCTCACCGTCGGGAAAGGCGGTCACGGTGGCATCGCCGACCCGGACCCCGATGTAGTGGGCGATTTTCTCGGCCAAATCACGATTGGCTGAACCGGTGAAGATTTGCAGGTTTTTCCAGAAGGATGCGGCCATCGATTTGTGACAATGGCGGGGATGACGTGGCCCGACAAGCCATATCGCGGCGGCGAATCACCGGTAGCGGGCAAAAGTTCGGGCGTGAGCTTTGGCCGTTCCGGATTAAGTTGGTGCGCCCATGACCATCATCGACCAAATCCTTGCCCAGGCGGATGTTCGTCCGGCCCATGCCGCGGTGGTGGAAGGCGGGGCGGGGGGCGTGGTGGAGCGGACGGTGGATTATGCGGCGGTGGCCGGGGCGATTGCCCGGGGACGGGCGCGGAGGAGCGTCTTACTTGGGGATCGTTGTGGCATGGTGGCCCCCCAAGGGGCGGACTTCATCCTGCAGGGATTGGAAGTCATGGCGGCCGGCGGGTGCCTCTTTCCGATCTCCGACCGGATTTCCGGGGCGACTTTGGATCTTCTGGTGCAAAGGGTCAAACTGCACCACTTGGTGGTGAATGGGGAATGGAGCGCGCGGCCCGATCCGGGGGATGTCGACGGGGCGGACGACCGGGCGTTCCGGGCCCTGGAACCGGCCTTCATCCGGTTCACCTCCGGCACCACCCACACCAACAAGGGGGTCATCCTCGGACACCTCGCCGTCACCCAACGCATTGATGCCGCTAATCGCGGCCTCGGCATCGGGCCGGACGACCGGGTGTTGTGGCTGTTGCCGATGGCCCACCATTGGGTGGTGTCCATCCTGCTCTATCTGGCCCATGGGGCGACCGTGTTGGTGCCCCGCGGAGGGACCGTGGCGGCACGGGCTCTGGCGGAACGGCAGGGGGCCACGGTCTTCTATGCGGCCCCGCAGGACTTTGCCGCCTTGGCGGATGTTTCCCCGGGCCGCATGGCCCTCCAGCCTCGTCTGGCGGTGTCCACGGCTTCGGGATTGACCCCGAAATTGGCGGAACGGGTTGGCGAACGGTTGGGTTTTACCCTGGTGCAGGCCTTGGGGATGATCGAGGTGGGATTGCCGGCGATGAATCTGGCGCATGCCGCCGACAAACCCCTGAGCGTTGGTCGGCCTTTGCCGGATTACCGCATCCACCTGCGGGGGAGCGATGGGGACACAATCACTGGGCTGGGACCCGATCACGTTGGAGAAATCCTTGTTGAGGGACCCGGGTTGTATGCCGCCTACATGGACCCTTGGCGGCCCGCACCACCGGGCGCATTTGCGACGGGTGACAATGGATACTTCGACCAGGACGGGGATCTTTTTGTGGTGGGACGGCGGCACAACCGCATCCTGACGGGCGGGATGAAGTTTTTCTGTGAGGAGGTTGAGCAGGCGGTGGAGAAACATCCATCTGTGGCCGCCTGCCGGGTGTTGGCCCGGCCCGATGATATCTTGGGCGAGGTTCCGGTGGTGGAAGTGGAACTGGGATCCGGCGCGGCCCCTTTTTCTTCCGCCGATTTGGCCCGTTTTTTGGGAGGCAGCCTTCCGCCCCATATGATCCCGGTCGAGGTGCGCGTGGTGGAGACCATCGCCCGTACTCCCACGGGCAAAATCCGCCGTTGGTAGCAACGACAAGCTTTGGGATTGTTGTACCATGGCAATCCTGTTACGATAACCGCATGTGCCTCTCCCTGGTGGTGCCGGTGCACGATCGTGAAGCGACGATCACCGAAGAGATCTGGGCCCTGGCCCAGGCTGCATCCCAGTGCCATCCGGATTGGGAACTGGTCATCGTGGATCGCGGCAGCAGGGACCGGACGCCGGAGATTCTCGAACGCTTGCGCCACCACGAACCCCGGCTGAATCTGGTTTACCAATGCCGTATGAAGGGATACGGGGAGGCCCTGCGGAGTGGATTGCTGCATGCCCGAGGAGAGTTTCTGGTGGTCATGGACCGGCCGGGTGGTTGGGTGTTGGCGGATATGATCCGTTGGGTTGGCGACTTGGAAGTGTCGGATTTGGTGGCCGGCTACCGGCGCAAGGGTCCGCGTCCGGCGTGGGATCTTATTTCCGCATGGATCTTCCGGAACCTGCTGCGATTGCCGACGGATTGTCGGAATGCCGGGGTTTGGGTCTTCCGGCGGGCTTTGCTCCAGCGGGTGGGGTTCACCCTTGCCGGGAGGGAAGCACTCTGGGAATTCGCCGCCCAAGCGGTCAGGCAGGGAAGTGTTCTGCAAACCGTGCCCGTGCCTTTTTTCCCCCATCCCCTGGAGGCCCATCAGCCGCTCGGTCCCGACTGGCGGACCGCCCTCCAACTGGCCTGGCTGGTGCTGCGTTCCCGTCCTGAACCCCTCTTCACCCCCGTTCACGAAGCCTCCACGGCCCAATTACGGGTGGCGTTCTTGGCCGGACAGGACCGGATGCCCGAAGGCCGGCTGAGCTTGGAACATTAAGCCCCGGTCGGCGGAGCATAAGCCCGCTTGGGGGGCCTCCGGTGCTTGAACCATCGGCCCGGCAGGTGCTGCGGGCGGAATCGGCACCTCTTCATCTCTCAAAATTAGATTTGACCTCCCCGCTTAATTCCTGTTTCCTTTGCCGTTCTATCCATTTCAAAAAAGATCAAACATGGCACAGCGAATCCAACTCAAAGCCGAACGCCGCACGCGGACAGGCACCCTGGCGGTCAAAAAATCCCGCAGAGCCGGGCGCATCCCCGCCGTGCTTTACGGACGTGGCGAACCCCAAGCCCTCGAACTTTCCGGCGTTGAGCTGGTCCGCGCCCTCAACGCGGCCCACTCCAGCAACGTCCTGGTCGATCTCGAGATCGCCGGTGAAGCGGGAGCCCGCAAACACCTCGCCCTCATCAAGGAAATCCAGCAGCACCCCCTCAAGGACAAGGTGCTGCATGTCGACCTGAACGAAATCGACCCCAACCAGAAGATCCACGCCGAAGTCAACGTGGTCGAGATCGGTGAATGCATCGGGGTCAAAAACGGCGGCATTCTGGACCACCTCATCCGCCACCTCCGTGTGGAATGTCTCCCCCAGCATCTTCCCTCGGAAATCCGCATCGATGTCACTTCCCTCGACATCGGTGGCGCCGTCCATGTCGGCGAAATTGCCGCTCCCGAAGGTGTGGTTTTCACCAATGATGCTTCGCTGCCGGTGTTCATGGTCCACGCTCCGAAGGTGGAAGCCGAACCGGCCCCTGGTGCCGCTGCCGCCGCCCCGGTCCAACCCGAAGTGATCAAACAGAAGAAGGAAGAGCCCGCGGAGGCGGCCAAGAAGGAGAAATAATTTTTGGCCGGGCTGTTTCCTTTGGTGGTGGGACTGGGAAATCCTGGTGCCGCTTACCGGAACACCCGGCACAATGTCGGGTTTGCCGCCCTGGATCGTTGGGCGGACAAACACGGGGCGGCCTGGAAGACTTGCCGCTTCGCCGACGCCTTGGTCGCCCAAGTGCCGGAGGGCATCTGGTTGGCCAAGCCCCAGAGTTACATGAATTGTTCGGGTCCGGAAGTTGTCCGGATGCTGCGATGGTTCAAGTTGCTGCCGGGGCAAATGATCGTGGTGGTCGACGATGTCCACCTCCCCGTCGGTCGACTGCGCTTAAGGGTCTCCGGCAGTGAAGGAGGACACAACGGTCTCCGCTCGGTGGCCTCGGCCACCGGCACCCAAGCCTACCCGCGGCTCCGCTGCGGGGTCGGCTCGGCCGATCCCTCCAAAGATTTGAAGGATCACGTCCTGGGCCACTTCAGGCGTGACGAACAAGAAACAGTGGAAAAAATGATCGCGCGGGCGGTCGATGGATTGGGCAGGGCCCAGTCCGTCGGGCTCGAAGCGGTGATGAACGAATTGAACGGAACGGTATGAAAAAGAGTTACGAAAGCACGTATATCCTGGACCTCCAAGGCAAGGAAGATGGCGTCGACCACGCCATTGCCGACATCAAGTCCGCTATTGAGAAACTCGGCGGAAAATTCGAGGGCACCCAGCGCATGGACCGCCGTAAATTCGAGCGCCAGGCCGGCAAGCTCGACGGGGGTTACTACCTCGGCGTCACCTTCGAACTCGAACCCCTCAAGCTCGACGAACTCCGGGCCAAATTCCAATTCGATGAGCGCGTCTACCGCCAGCATTATCTGGTCAAGACCCGCAAAGAAGCGGCCGCCGCCTGACCGGTTCTCATTTTCCTTTTCCCGGATTCACCAAGATTTCCCCATGGCCTCCCTCAACCGAGTCTTCCTCATCGGCAACCTGACGCGCGATCCGGAAATCCGGCACACGCCCAAGGGCACGGCTGTCGGCGACCTCGCCATGGCCATCAACATGTCCTACCGCACCGCCGAGGGCGCGGAAAAAGAGGAAGTCTGCTACGTCGACATCGTTGTCTGGGGACGCCAGGCCGAAATCTGCAAAGACTACCTTTCGAAGGGTTCTCCCATCTTTGTCGAGGGTAGGCTCCAGCTTGACCAATGGGAGAGCAATCAGGGCGAAAAGCGGAGCCGCCTCCGCGTCCGCGCCGAACGCATCCAGTTCCTCGGCCGCGGCTCGGGTTCCGGCGGAGCCTCCCGCACCAGCGGCGATCGCGAAACCGCTTCCCCCCGCCACGATGATGCGCCCCCCGCACGAGGCCGTGAGCCGGAAGACTTCCCCGACACCCATGCCGCGGACGACGAAATTCCCTTCTGAACCGGCCCGATTTAGAACAAGAGCGAAGCACAGATCCTTTTCCATCTTTCCAACTTTAAACATCACCCCCTCCCGGAGAAACACCCATGGCACTCGAAGTCATCCTCAAAAAACCCGTCTACGGCCTTGGTGCCGAAGCCGATCTGGTCAAAGTCAAACCCGGCTACGCCCGCAATTTCCTCATCCCCCGCGGCTTGGCTGTCACCGCCTCCGACGCTTCCAAGAAAGTCGTCGAAGGTCTCAAACGCCAGCGTGCCGAACGCGAGGCCCGCGAACTCAACGAAGCGCAGGAAATCGCCACCGCTCTCAACAAGCTCACACTGACCTTCCCGATGGAAGCCAATGAGTCCGGCAAAGTCTTCGGTGCCGTCACCTCCCAGGATATTTCCGAGCGTCTGGCCACCCTCGGCCACACCATCGACAAGAAGAAGATCGCCACCAAGCCCCTCAAAGAAGAGGGCGAACATGAAGTGCAAGTTTCCTTCGGACACGGTGTCCAAGCCCGCCTCAAAGTGGTGGTCCAAGTCAACCGCCCCGCCGCGGTTGAAGAAGAAGCCCCGGCCAAGAAGAAACGCCCGCTCAAGGCCAAAGCGGAAAAGTCGGAGTAACCCCCGACGCCCTTTCCAACAGCGGTTCACGCTGTTTCATCAAAAGCCCCCGATTCGGGGGCTTTTTTTGCGCTTGGGGAGTCTTTTGCCGGCTTTTTCCCCCCTGCCTACCGGCGGAAATCAGACGCCATAATGTCCTTGACGATCTCAGGACCATCGCACAGGTTCTACAGTGAAATCAGACTTTTGACGTAAAAAAGCATAAGAACTTACTTGAACAATAGACGCTCTAAAGGTTTACGCTTGAGAATTTTAGACAAATTAGAAGTGCTGTTTCCCGGCTTCATGCGGGGCCTCCTGGGCCTCCTTCTTTGCCTGGGCAGTTCGGCGATGTTGGCAACCGCCGCGCCCACCGCGACGGAAAACAAGACGGTGGTCCGTCCGCCTTCTGCTGCGGACGAAAGCAGCAAAAAAACCGGCCCTACCATCAAAGAAGTGGAAATCCAGTTCGCCGGCCCGCGCTCGGTCGATCGCAGTGTCATTCTTTCCAACATGCGTTCCACCGTGGGCCAGCCCTACTCCCTCGCCTCGGTCGAGGAAGATGTCCGCAACCTCTATGCCACCGGTCTTTTCGTCAACCTCCGCATCTATGACGAACCCCTGGGTGAGGGGGTCAAGGTGGTGGTCGTCGTCCAGCCCAAGCCGATCGTCAAGCAGGTGGTGGTGGTCGGCAACGACAAGATTTCCGAAAAGGCCGTCCGTAAGAAAATCACCAGCAAGCCGGGCGATCCCCTGAGTGAACAGAACGTGGCCACCGACTCGCGGGCCATCCTCTCCTATTACAACACCAAGGGCTTCGCCAATGCCCAGGTCGAATACAAGATCGACATCAACGAGCAGGTTGGCCGCGCCGTGGTCACCTACACCATCAAGGAAGAAGCCAAGGCCTTTGTGGACTTGGTTGAATTCGAGGGAAACAAGGCACTCGAAAGCACCGAACTGCGCAAACTCTTCAAAACCCGCAAGAAGAACCTCCTGTCCATTTTCAACAAATCCGGCCTTTATATCGAGGACCAGTTCAAGGAGGACCTCAAAAAGCTCCGCGAACACTACCAGTCGAAGGGATACATCGACATGCAGGTCAAGGATGTCCGCCGCTCCTATCCGGAAGCGGACCGCATCAACATCAAGATCATCATTTTTGAAGGCATCCCCTACAAGGTCGGTGCCCTCAATCTGGCCGGCAACCAGTTGTTCACCCAGGAACAAATCAAGGGCCGTATGGCCATGAAGGAAAGCGGCACCTTTTCCCCCCAAGGTCTGGATGCCGATGTCAAAGCCATCCGCGACCTCTACGGCGAGCGCGGTTACATCGACGCCAACGTCACACCCCAGCGCCAACCCAATGTGGAAAGCGGGCGCATGGACATCGTTTACAACATTTCCGAGGGGCCGCAGTCCTACGTGGAAAAAATCGTCATCCAGGGCAACAACCGCACCAAAGACAAAGTCCTGCGGCGCGAACTGGCCCTCAACCCCGGGGATGTCTACGACTCCGTGGCCGTCGAGGCGAGCAAGAAGCGCCTGGAAAACCTGGGCTACTTTTCCAAGGTCGACATCAGCCCCGAAGACACCGCTGTGGAAGACCGCAAGAACATGGTCGTGACCGTGGAAGAACAACGAACGGGCTCGGTCACCTTCGGGGCGGGATTCAGCACGGTGGACAGCCTGCTGGGATTCGTGGAACTGAGCCAGGGGAATTTCGACTTCGCCAACTGGCCCAACTTCACCGGCGCCGGCCAGAAGTTCCGCACCCGCCTGCAATACGGTCTCAGCCGCCAGGACGCACTGGTCAGTTGGACCGAGCCCTGGTTCATGAACCAGAAGCTCTCCTTCGGCTTCGACCTCTTCTACAACAATGCCCAGTACCTGAGCAACGACTATGACCAGCGCCGCTATGGTGCCGCCATCCGCCTCGGGAAGGCCCTGAATGATTTCTGGAGGGTGGGTCTTCGCTACCAGGCCGAGGTGATCGACATTTACGATGTCAGCACGAGCCTGCCGAACCTGATCCAGAACGAGGAGGGAGCACGAACCAAGAGTTCCGTTCTCTTCAACATCTCCTACGACAACCGCGACGACCTGTTCCTGACCCGCAAGGGTGAGAAAGTCGAGTTCAGCGCGGAAGCCGCGGGAGGCCCGCTCATGGGCGACACCAAAATTTGGAAACTGCAGCTGGAGGGTAGCAAGTATTACAGCCTTCCTTGGGACTTGATCCTCGGATTCAACGGGGCCACCGGCGTCGCCGATGGATTTGATAGCGGGGACACTGTCCCGCTTTATGACCGTTTCTTCCTCGGCGGTTCGCGCTCCATCCGGGGCTTCAAATACCGGGACGTCGGGCCCAAACTTTCCAAATCTGGTGGGAATGATGTGGTCGACATCAATGGGGAACCCGTCGGCGGCCAGACCATGGCCTATGGGAATGCTGAAATCACCTATCCCATCATCGACCGGGTCCGCGGGGCCATTTTTGTCGACGGCGGGATCAACAACACCGACACATTCGACTACGGGCTCGAACACTTCTCCCTCGGCACCGGGGTCGGCCTCCGGCTCAACCTGCCCATCGGTCCCTTGCGGTTGGACCTCGGCTTCCCGGTGGTGAAAGAAAAAGAACTCGTTGACGGGCCCGAAGTCGAATTCCACTTTGACGTCGGCTACCAATTCTAATAACCTTTGCCCCTCATGAAACCTCTTGCCGCAATCCTTGCCGCCCTTTTCCTTACCGCCGCCTCGGCTTCCGCCCAGACCACCAGCCTCAAAGTAGCGCTCGTCGACCTGCAGAAATGCTTCAACGATTACTACAAAACCGAGGAAGCCAAAACCCGCATCAATGAACAGGGTTCCGGCTACCAGAAGGAATTCAACGACCGGATGGAAGATTACAAGAAGCTTGTCGACCAGATCAACAGCCTCCGCGAAGGGGCCAAGGATGCCTCCGCCAGCGAAGCCGCCCGCAAGGAGCGCGAGGACAAACTCAAGGAAAAGATCCAGGAAGCCCAAACCCGCGAACGCGAACTCAATGAGTTCCGCGGCACTTCTTCCAAGCTTCTCCAGGACCTCCAAGTCCGCCAACGCAAGTCCATCGTCGACGAGATCAACAAAGTCGTCGAAACCTTCGCCAAAGGCAAATACAACATCGTCATCGACAAATCCGGCATGACTCTCAATGGCACTTCCGGCCTGGTTTACACCGAAGGTTTGACCGACATCACCGACGAAATCGTCAAGCAGCTCAACAAAGACAAGCCCGCGGGTTCAGCCAAACCTGCCGCGAAGTAACAGGCTTTGCGGGGTGAGTCGTTCCCTGGCAGATATCGCCGCCCTCGTAGGAGGGGAGCTGGTGGGCGACGGCTCCATCACCTGCACGGGCATCAACGATCTGGGCCGTGCCTCCGGCACCCAGGTTTCCTTCCTCGGTAATTCACGCTACACCAAGGCGGCTTTGGCCACCCAGGCCGCTGCCGTGCTCGTTCCGCGCGACTTCAACCAGTCCCTGCCTTGTGCGACCATTCGTGTCGACAATCCGACCGCGGCCTTTGCCGCCGTCATCGCCCTCTTTGCCCCACCCGAAGTCACTTGGTCGCCCGGTATCCATCCGACCGCGGTGATTGGCCCTGGTGTCCAGTTGGGATCCGACCTTTACATCGGCCCGCATGTCACCCTGGAGGCTGGCTGTCGGATCGGCGACCGCGTCCACTTGGGACCCGGCGTATACGTGGGTCATGAAGCCCGTATTGGCGATGACTCGTTTCTCCATGCCTCATCCGTGGTGCGCGAACGTTGTGTCCTCGGCAAGCGGGTCATCCTGCACGCCGGAGCCGTCATCGGTTCCGACGGTTTTGGCTACGAATTCCATGGCGGCAAATACGTCAAAATTCCCCAGGTGGGCTACGTTCAGATCGACGATGATTGTGAGATCGGTGCCAACACCACCATCGACCGCGGACGATTCGACAAAACCTGGATCCAGGAAGGCTGCAAAATCGACAATCTGGTCATGATCGCCCACAACGTGGTCATCGGCAAACACAGCATCATCGTGGCCCAGGTCGGGATTTCAGGCAGTTCCAGCCTGGGCGCCTACAACACCGTGGCCGGGCAATCCGCCTTGGTCGGGCATGTCAAGACAACCGACAAAGTGACCATCACCGCCTGGACCGCCGTGACCAAAGACATCACCGAACCCGGGGTCTACCGCGGCGGGCCGGCCAAGCCCATGCGGGAGTCGATGGAGATCGAGGCCCTGACGCATCGCCTGCCGGAATTGGTCAAGCGCCTGCGTGATTTGGAAAAAGAAGTGTCCGTCCTCAAGGGCCTGCCTGGATAAGCTTTAATGCAAGCGCCAGTTAGGCAGACGTCTTCTCCGTCTGTTGGATTTGTCGCCATCGTCTGATTTCCTGCGGAACGCTCGACAGTCAAGGGCTCGGCGCTATTCATGGGCCCCATCCCCCAAGTTGGAAGCAAACCCTTTTACCGAACACGTGAGCCAAGAGATCCTAGTCGCGGGTGCCAGCATGAGTTTTCTGCCGTCCGACAGACTGCTGACTGGCTACGCATGGGATGGCTTGACTGCGGCGGCCTCAATCCACCCCTTGGGCCGCGTGGAATCGACCTTGTTGCTGGGTCTGGGTGCCGGAACAGCGGTCCGGCAGATCTTCCACCTGTTCCCCCGGTCCTGTATGACCGCGGTGGATTTGGATGCCCGCATGATCCACCTGGCCCGCAAAGCCCTCAAGACCCATCGGCGTCGGATGGACATTCGCCAGGCCGATGCCGGCGAATGGGTCAAACAAGCAACGCCCGGTCGTTTCGACTTGGTGTTGGATGATGTGTACGCCTCCGGAGCCGAGGACGTCTTCCGCCCGATCCTTCCCGACATCGCGTGGGTGCGCCATCTGGCTACCTTGTGCCGTCCGCAGGGCTTGGTGGCCCTGAATCTCGTCATCGGCCCCGGCCATGGCCGGGTTCGCCGCCAGGCGCGCCAAGCATTCCGCCATCTCTTCGCCCATACCGGGGTCATTCGACCGGCCAAAGGAATGAATGAAATCCTCTGGGGTTCACAAGCCAAACCCTATCGGGCCGGTTGGAGACAGGCCGAAGGCTGCTGGGATCATCCATCCGACCGCAGGGACTGGCGCCGGATCGGGTTCGGGCGAAACCCCGCTGCAAGGGTGTCACTTAAACCGGATCGCTTGTAGGGCGGCAGTGTCCTGCACCATCAGCGGCACCGGCAGCAAGGGACTGTGCCGTGACCGCGCCTTGCGGAACGCTACCCTGCGGCCGCTCTGCGGAATATCCGCCTACGCCAAGGCTTCGGCGTGATCGCCTTCTCACTGTGTGAACAAGCCCCAAACGCGTGGACGGAGCTGGCTGGCTGCGCAGGCAGTTACGCCGTAGCCTGAAAGGCGAAGGTTAATTGCGGGGGTAGGATTTGAAACTACGGTCCCGACAACGGCGGGATTATACCCAATCAGGTGAAGTAGGCGACAAAAGGCCTTTTGGGAGGGCGAAGCTCCTGCTGAGCCGTGTTTGGCGTGCTGACCTTAATCCGGCTCGGCGGGAGCCTCGCCCTCCCGAAGAAGCTGTCGCTCAGTCCATGTGATTGGGTATTAAAAGCCTGACGAGTGTTTTAAGCCTGTGAATTGATAGAAGCCGTCGCCGCCCTTCATGCGTTTTAGACGGTTTTCAAGTTTACGGCCTTCCGAGAGGGATATCGCTTGGCTGGTGTTCAAAGGCGTTTTTTGGCAAAGGCACGACCGGAGGCCGTTTTAAGGTATAACTCAAAAGCAACGGCCTTCTTTCGATCAGAAAATGCAAAATAGCTTGAAATCTTCCAAGGACGGAACTTTGCGGTATGGATCGATTGACCTGCGTTGTGAAGCTTCAGGCGGGCTTTCAAGTCTCCAGTAAGTCCGCAGTAGTATCTTTCGGGAAAAGTCTCACTTTGAAGGAGATAGACGTAGTCCATCAGGAATAGGTAGCAAGGAAGTCCGCCTACGCCAAGGCTTCGGCGTGATCGCCTTCTCACTGTGTGAACAAGCCCCAAACGCGTGGACGGAGCTGGCTGGCTGCGCAGGCAGTTACGCCGAAGCTAGAAAAGCGAAGGCGAATTGCGGGGGTAGGATTTGAACCTACGGTCCCGCCAACGGCGGGATTATGAGCCTGACGAGCGTTTTAAGCCTGTGAATTGATAGAAGCCGTCGCCGCCCTTCATGCGTTTTAGACGGTTTTCAAGTTTACGGGCTTCCGAGAGGGACATCGCTTGGCTGGTCCACATTAAAATCCATGGACCTTTGCCCCTGGTCCATTTGGAAACACCCGTGTTGTGGTCATTCAGGCGGCGTGGCACATCGTCGGATAAGCCAATGTAGAACTTACCTTGGGCATTTTGGATGACATAAACGCGATATGACATACCCACAAAAAAACCTTGGAGGGATAAACTCCAAGGTTTTGAAATTGGTTGCGGGGGTAGGATTTGAACCTACGGCCTTCAGGTTATGAGCCTGACGAGCTACCTGGCTGCTCCACCCCGCGATAGGAAGCTCAAATATATAGAAACCGCTTCCCTTGTCAACGTCACCCGGGGAAATCTTTTGGGGACTGCCCGGTCCTGTGGTAACCTGACCCGTCATGCCGAACTGGATCGCGTCGTTGTTGTGGTGCCTGGGATCGGGCTTGTTGGCTTACACGTGCTTACAGGCACCCTGGCTCTGGGCCAGGCGTCTGGGCCTGTGGATGCTCTACACCACCGTGGCTTTGGCCCTCTGGTTCCTGAGCGGCGATGCCCTTCTCGCCGTCGGGGGCGTGGCCCTGTGGTTTGTCGTGCCGGCCATCCAAGCCCTGCTCTATTCCAGGGGATTGCGCTATTCGCCCGACCGCAAACTGGTGGACGGACCCATCGAACTTGAGGAATTCCCCGAAGTCAATGGCTTGACCCGTGACCTCCGCGGCGAGGGCTTTGTATCCACGGGCGATTTCTGGATGCATCCTTCATCCATCGATCAGGGTTACCGCTTTTTCCATCACGCCGAAACGGGCACGGACGCCGCCCTGGCCGTGGTGCGACAGGGCCCGCTGACCCTTTCCTACGCCATCCTCCTGACGATCGACCGGCAGAACCGCTTTTGGATCACTTGGAATTACCCGCTGGCCTATGGAATGAAGCTTCCCCCGGAGGCCATGGTGCACCGTCTGGCCGAGGCCGAATCCCTGGCCGAACTGTGGGAACAACACCGGGCGTTCCTGGAGCTGAACGGGGTCGAGCCCTTGCCAACAGGTGAGGCCAATCCCAGGGTCCGGTTCGAGGCCTTCTTTCGTTCCACCCTCGAGCACAACCACCGCTCGGGGTTGCTTTCCACCGTGAAAGACGGCCGGCTGGCTTACACGTGGAAAGGCTCCGCCCTGCTCGGGTGGCAGGTCTTCTGCGAAGTCCTGCGTGGTTGATGCGCGTCAGGTGGAGGGCCAGCCCACCGTGATGAGGTGGCCTTCATCGTCAAGCGACTCCACCTCGAATTCGCCCGTATCCGCACCCACCAGCAGACTGGTGCCGCGGGGGTATTCCTGGCCCCCGATCTTGAATCGCCCCAGGGCGCTGAACATGTACAAGAACGAGCGGCCATCGGTGGCCATCGGCCGGCCCTCCTTTTCGAAAAAGAGATGCCGGTGGATGGCAAAGTATTTGCAGTCCAAAATCGAGTTTCCCTGCACCTGGGTGAAGATGGGTTCGATGTCGTCGAAGCGGATGCATTTCATCGATTCCGCCACATGAAGATCGCGGGGCTTGCCGGTCTTGGCATCGATGCGGTCGTAGTCATGAACCCGGTAGGTGGTGTCGGAATTCTGCTGGATTTCCAAGATCAGGTTGCCGGCTCCAATGGCGTGGACCCTTCCCGAGGGCAGGAACATGACCTCGCCGGGCGAAGTGGGCAGGTGGTGGAAACACTCGATCAGCTTCTTTTCCTCCAGGGCTTTTTCAAAAGTGGCGCGGGTGACCCCCTTCTTCAGGCCGACGAGGATTTCCGCGCCGGGTTGGGTTTCGAGGAAATACCACAACTCAGTCTTGGGTTCGCCCTTCATCGCGGCGGCCAGGGCCTCGGGCGGGTGGACCTGGAGGGATAGCTTGTCGCAGGCGTCAAGGAGCTTGATCAGAATGGGAAAGCGTTCGGACTGGGGGGATAGGTTGCCGAAAAAATCGTCGCGGTGTTTTCCGGTCCAGAGTTCGTGCAGCGTCTGCCCGGTTTCGACCAGGAGCGTCTGGGTCTCGGCCCGGTCACAGACTTCCCAGGATTCCCCGATCCGATCACCGGGCAAAGTCCGACCGAACAGGGTGTGGAGGTTGTTCCCGCCCCAGATGCGGTCATGGTAGGAGGGGGTCAGGGTGAAAATGGCCATCGGGGTAATGTGACGAAATGCGCCCGGGGATCAACCCCGGAAATCCCGCTGCAGATGCGCACCGCCACCGGCCCGGGCCGGTGCGCCAGGTCTTGGAATGTCTGGAGAGGGACTTTGCCCGGCCGTGGAAGATCTCCACCATGTCGGCCAGGGCCGGACTCTCTGAGGCGCATTTTCATGATGTCTTCCGGCAGACCATGGGGACCACCCCGCACCAATGGTTGTTGCAGCGGAGACTGCGGGCGGCCCGGGAACGGCTGCTGTCGTCGCTTGATCCGGTCAAGCGCATCGCGGTGGAGTGCGGGTTCGCCGATTCCCCATCCTTCGCCCACGCCTTCCGCCAACACTTCGGGGGTTCGCCCAAGGTGTTCCGTGAGCGGCATCTGCGGCCGGAGAAAAGGTAGGGGGAGGCGGGAGGGCGGGGTTACTTTCCGCCCAAGCCGAGCTTGGCCACCACACCGTCGTTGGTGACGCGGATGCTGCGCAGGGCCAGCTTGGCCAGTTTTTCCTCGGTGGCTTTGGGATTGAGCCGGTAGACCTCCAGGCCCCCCAGGGCGCCGAGCACCGCGCTGCCGATGATGCCGGAAACCTCGTCGGCCCGGCTTTCGGACAACCCCTGGATGGTGAATTTTTTGACTTTCACATCGGTGAACACAAAGGCCCCGTGCTTGGGGCGATACTCGAGCGTGCCGTCGCAGTCGACCTTGCCCGGCAGGGGGATCATGCCCAGGAGCCGGACTTCCGCATCCGCCACCACGCCCAGACGGTTGCGCGATCCCTCGAAATCCAACTGGGGATTGGCCAGTTTCACGGTCATCAGGCCCTTGGAGCGCACGGTCGGAAATTTGTGCTTCACCTGGTCGATGATGAGGGACTTGGGGATTTTGACTTCAAAGGAGAAGCCCCCGCATCCCACCAGGGCCGGGGCGAGAAAAAATAAAAAGGAAAGGGAAAGGCCGCGGAGCGCGGCTGCGGCGAGGCCGGGAAGGGGCTTCATGGGGGGGATTATCCGGGAGGGCACTGTTGGGTCAAGCCGGGGGAATACCCGCGGCAAACTTCACTTGCCATCCTTGGGTCGATGTACATTCTCGGAATTCCATGGTCACTTCCGCCGTCGAAATTCTTCCCGAGCACCATCTGGAAGCCATCACCCGCGAACTCAAACTGCCCGCCCGGAGCGTTCTGGCCACCGCCCTCCTGGTCAAGGAGGGGGCCACGGTCCCCTTCATCGCCCGCTACCGCAAGGAGGTCACCGGCTCGCTCGACGAAGTGGCCATCGCCGCCATCGCCGACCGGATGGAAAAGCTGAGGGATTTCGATGCCCGCCGCGATTCCATCCTGAAATCGCTCGAGGAGCGGAACCTGCTCTCCGCCGACCTGAAGAAGGCCCTGCTGGGGGCGTCCACGCTCGGGGCCTTGGAGGACATCTACCAGCCCTACAAACCGAAGAAGCGCACCCGGGCCACCATCGCCCGCGAAGCGGGCCTGGAGCCCCTGGCCGATCTCCTCTGGGAACAGAATGTGCCGGACCCGCTGGCCGCCGCCGGAGCCTACGTCGATGCCGCCAAGGGGGTGGAGCATGCCGAGGCCGCCCTGTCCGGGGCCCGCGACATCCTGGCCGAACGCGCCAGCGACGATCCGGCCGCCCGTGCCCGCGCCCGCGAGGTCTACCGGGCCGAGAGCATTCTTTCCTCCAAAGTTTTGTCAGGCAAAGAGGTGGAAGCGGCCAAGTTCAAGGATTACTTCGACTGGCAGGAACCCGCGGCCAAAGCCCCCTCCCACCGGATTCTCGCCATCCGCCGGGGCGAGAAGGAGGGCTTCCTGATGATGAGGATACAGCCCCCCGAGGCCTCCGTGCTGGCGGCGGTCGAGCCGCTGTTTGTCCGGGGCCGGGGTCCGGCCGCGGAACAGGTGCGTCTGGCCGTCCAGGACGGGGTCAGGCGCCTGCTCGGTCCGGCCATGGAGACCGAGATCAGGCTCGACTGCAAGGCCCGGGCCGACGAGGAGGCCATCCGTGTTTTTTCGGAAAACATCCGCGAGTTGCTGCTGGCCTCGCCGCTCGGGCAGAAGGTCACGCTGGCCATCGATCCCGGCTTCCGCACCGGGTGCAAGGTGGTGATCCTCGACCGCCAGGGCAAGTTGCTCCACCACGACGTGGTCTTCCCCGACCAGTCGGCCCTGCGGCGCAAAGAGGCGGGCGACACCCTCCTGGCCTTTGTGAAGCACTTCAAGGTCGAAGCCGTGGCGATCGGAAACGGAACGGCCGGGCGCGAGACGGAAACGTTCGTGCGCGCCTTGAAGCTGCCGGCCGCCATCCCGATCGTCCTGGTCAACGAAAGTGGCGCCTCGATCTACTCCGCCTCGGACATCGCGCGGGAGGAATTTCCCGACAAGGACATCACGGTGCGCGGGGCGGTATCCATCGGGCGGCGGTTGATGGACCCCCTGGCGGAATTGGTCAAACTCGATCCCAAATCCATCGGGGTGGGGCAATACCAGCACGACGTCGACCAGATCCAACTCAAGAAGAGCCTCGACGGCGTGGTCATGAGCTGCGTCAACGGCGTCGGGGTGGAGGTCAACACCGCCAGCAAACAACTCCTGACCTACGTCTCCGGCATCGGGCCGCAGCTGGCCGAGAACATCGTCAAGTTCCGCGACGAAAACGGGCCCTTCCGCTCCCGCAGGCAGTTGCTCAAGGTGCCGCGCCTCGGCGAGAAGGCCTTCGAGCAGGGGGCCGGCTTCCTGCGCGTGCGCGAGGGCGAACACCCGCTGGATGCCAGCGCGGTCCATCCGGAATCCTATCCCGTGGTGGATGCCATGGCGGCCGATCTGGGGGTCTCGGTGGAGGAATTGATGCGGCGCCCCGAGCTCCAGCAAAAAATCAAACCCGAGAAATACGTCACGGAAAAGACCGGGCTGCCCACGCTGAAGGACATCCTGGCCGAACTGGCCCGTCCGGGCCGGGACCCGCGCAGGCAGTTCGAGGCCTTCTCCTTCGCCGATGGGGTGGAAAAGATCTCCGATCTCAAGCCCGGGATGAAACTGCCGGGCATTGTCACCAACGTCACCGCCTTCGGGGCCTTTGTCGACATCGGGGTGCACCAGGATGGGCTGGTCCATATCAGCCAACTGGCGGACACCTTCGTGCGGGACCCCTCGGAATTTGTCAAAGTCGCCCAGAAAGTGCAGGTCACGGTGATGGAAGTGGACATCGAACGCGCGCGCATCGCCCTCTCGATGAAAACGAATCCGGATTTGTCCGCGACCAAGGGAGCCCGTCCCGCCCCCGGGGCGCCGCGCCCCGCCGGCCGGCCGCACCACCCGGCCGCCGCTCCGTCCCGCCCGGCGCCCGCTTCGGGATTCAACCTCTTCGACGCGGCACTCACCCAGGCCCAGCAGCGGAAGCAATAGGGCGTTCTCTAGTTGCTTGGGCGATTGTTCTTTTATACCAAATCCGATTGATTAGGCGCGAAAGCGCCCCGGAGGGCCGCACGCTGTGCGGCTTGGTCGCAGGGCCTGCGACCCTCCGATTGAAACAGGCTCATTAAAGATGATTTGGTATGAATGGGAGAGAACGAGCACGAGAGCGAGCAAGAGAAACGAGTTGAACGCCACTGCTCAGTGAACGCAAAGCGCTTTAGCGGTGAGAAACGGTCAGGCCTTGAGCAGGTCCATCGTGGCGAACTTGCGTTTCAGCACCGGGGTCGAATCGACCTTGAGCCACTTTTCCAGCACCGTCGCGTATACATTGCGGAAATCGATGCCGTGTTTGAGGTCGCCATTGTTGAGGTCGGTCAGGCTGGGGTGTTTGCCATGCAGGCCCGCCTTGGCCGCACCGCCGAAAAGGAACATCGGACCGGCGGCCCCGTGGTCGGTGCCGCCCGAGCCGTTCTGCGAGACGCGGCGGCCGAATTCGCTGAAGGTCATCATGAGGACGCGGTTGAAATTGCCCTGTTCCTTGAGATCGGCCACGAAGGCCGTCACCGCCTCGGAAAATTCCTTCATCAAGCGGTCGTGGGCGGGCTTCTGGTTGGCGTGGGTGTCGAAGCCCCCGAGGTTGGCGTAGTAGATGCGGGTGGGCAGGCCGCCCGCGATCAACTGGGCGATGAGCTTGAGATCCTCCCCGAGGCGCGATGAGGGGTAGGGGGTGGCGGACTTGTGCGCGCTCACAATGCGTTGGATGTCCTGGGAGGAAACCTCGGCGTCGAGGGCGGTCCGCTCCAGGTATTGCAGATTGGACAGGCCGTCGTTGGCGGGGTTGGCCGCACCCAGGCTCTCGATGGAGGAACCACTCCGGCTCCCGGCGATGTTCTCGCCGTCGGCCATCATGGGGACCATCTGGCCGTCGCGGGCGTCGGCCACGGCGATGTCGCCCGGCTCGATGAGCTTGTAGCGGTTGGGGCTGGCCATGGAGATGCCCATGGGCTTGGCGGAAAGGAAGGCCTGCGGGGGCATCGAACCGATGTTGACGCCGGCCGTCGGGGGCTGGCCCTGGCAGGCGGAGTCGAAGTAACGGCCGATCCAGCCGTAGTGCTCGTTCTTGTCGGCATCCGAGGCGGTGTGCCAGATTTCCATCGAGCGGAAGTGGGAGCGGTTGGGATTGGGATAGCCCACCCCGTGGATGAGGGCGGCATCGCCGTTGTCGAACAGGCCCTTGAGCCCGGCCAGGTTGGGGTGGAGCCCGGCGTAGTCGTCCAGGCGCAGGACGGAATCGCGGGCCAGGGCGATCTGGGAACGGGAGCGGTAATAGGCGTCATCGGCGAACGGCACGACCATGCTGAGGCCGTCGTTGCCGCCACCCATTTGTAGGACAACGAGGATGGGGGAGTCCTTGCCGGTGGCGGTCTGGATGGCGCTGTCGGCGGCCCGGGCATCGAGGCCGAGGATGGTGGCGTCGAGGAAGGAGGGGAGGGTCCAGGTGGCGGCGAGCCCCATCATGCTGCTGTGGACGAATTGGCGGCGGGTTTTCATGTCAGTTGGTACTCCGGCCGGGCCATCATGAGATAGGCCAGGCCCTTGGTTTTTTCTTCCAGGGACTTGTCGGGCGACTGGGCGAGGTAGTCGGCGAAGGCCTTGCCGGCGGCGGCGGGGGCGCCGGTGGGGTAGAAGCGCCGGAGCAGGGACTCGATGAGGGCGGCGTTGTCGTCCGGGGTGCCGGCGGGGGCCAGTTTGCGCGGGTCGATCATGGCGGGCATCTTGTTGTTGCGGTTCTTCATCCGTTCCATCCGCGCCATCATCGGGTCGTCTTCCATGGGGGCGCCCTCCTTGCCCTCGGTCTTCCGCAGTTCCTGCAGTTTCTCGAGCCGCCTGGCCATGTCCTCGCGGTTGAACATGACCCCGCCGGGGTCGCCGCCGTAGACGAAGAGTTTGGCCGCGTTCTGCCGCAGGAGGAGGGTGGTGGTGCTGACCCAGGTGCGTCCGCCGTCCCAGCCCTTGACACTGGGGGGTTCGAGCAGGTTCTGGCCCAGTTGGGTCAGGAGGCCGATGGCGGCCCGGCCCGGGAAGCGGGCCATCTCGGCCGACTTGGCCGTGGCCAGGAGCCATTGCACCGGGCTCTTGATTTGTGTCCCGATGGCGCGGGCGGAATAGAATTCGCGGCTGCGGAACATCGCCTTCAGGAAGGGGCGCAGGTCGTAGTTGAGCCGGTAGAGGCTGTCACCGAGGCTGTCGGCCAGCGCAGCGGGAGGGTTTTGATAGGCAAAGAAGGACCACAGCCTGTTGGAGAGGTGGCGCGCGCACTGGTTCTGCCCCAGGATCTGGTCGATGATGTCCTCGTCGTTGAAATTTCCGGACGCGCCCAGGAAGGTTTTGCGTCCGTCATGGTGGTTGAATTTCTGGAAAGAGGCGGTTTGGTTGAAACGGTTGACCGTCCACCCGGTGAAGGCCCGGGCGGCGGCCTTGATGTCGTCCTCGGTGTAATGGCCTTCCCCCAGGGTGAAGAGTTCCAGCAGCTCGCGCCCGTAGTTTTCGTTCGGCGCGTCCTTGCGGCTCTGGGCCCCGTCCAGCCAGACCAACATGGCCGGGTCGCGGCCGACTTCCAGCAGCAGGTTGCGGAAGGGACCGTTGCCGAGCCGGCGGAAGATGTCGTTCTGCCGCCACATGAAGTAGGCGATCTTGACCTTTTCCGCACTGGTGGCGAAGTGGCCGTGCCAGAAGAGGGTGAGCTTTTCCTGGAGGGGGCGGGGGCCGTTGCGCATGCGCTCGAGCCACCACTGCTTCAACTCATGGAGCTGCTCCCGTTGTTGGCGTTGGAATTCCTGGAACTTCATCCGCCGTTCCTCTTCCGGCAGGTTGCGCAGGGCCCGGCGTTGTTCGGCCAGGGTCGGGTCGGGCTTGGCCCATTCCGGGTCGGCGGTGGGATCGGGGGTTTTTTCCCAGTCGACCAGCCGGTCCACGCTGGCGTCCAGTCCGGCGGCGGCGCATTCCTGGATCTCCTGCTGCGTGGCCCCGAAACCGGTGCGCAGCAACAGATGGGCCGCGGTGGTCTCGTTCCAATCCGATGCGGGCAGGGGGGCGAGCATAAGGGTTCAACCCGGCCGGCCGGAAAAAGTTGCGCCAAGTCCGGCGACGGGGGCTCCGGCGCGCCTTTTCCGTTGCCTCCCGGGACGGGTTGGCTGTTTAATCTCTGCTTATGAATATCGCAGTCTTGAGCGGCGACGGCATTGGTCCTGAAGTCATGGAAGCCTCCCTGGCCGTCTTTGAAAAAGTATCGGCCAAGTTTTCCCTCCGGCCCCGGTTCACCGAGGCCCTGGTCGGGGGCATCGCCATCGACCGGGAAGGCCGGGCGCTGCCGGACAAGACCGTCGAGGTGTGCCGGGCCAACGAGGCCATCCTCTTCGGATCGGTGGGCGGGCCCAAGTGGGAGTCGCTGCCCCCGAACGAACAACCCGAGCGCGCCGCCCTCCTGCCTTTGCGCAAGATCTTCGGCCTTTACGCCAACCTCCGTCCGGCCATCTGCTACCCCGAGTTGGTGGGGGCCTCGCCGATCAAGAACGAACTCATGCCCGGCGGATTCGACATCCTGGTCGTGCGCGAGCTGACCGGGGGGATCTACTTCGGCCAGCCCAAAAAGACCGAGAAGACCGAGCGGGGGGAAAAAGCCACCGATACGCTGGTTTATGAGACCTACGAGATCGAGCGCGCCACCCGGGTGGCCTTCGAGGCCGCCAGGACCCGTTCCAAGAAAGTCCACCTCATCGACAAGGCCAACGTGCTGGAGAGTTCCCTCCTGTGGCGCAAGACCGTCAAGCGCATCGCCGCCGACTATCCCGGCATCCAGTTGGAATTCATGTATGTCGACAACGCCGCCATGCAGGTGATGAAGAACCCGCGGCAATTCGACGTCATGCTGTGCGAGAACATGTTCGGCGACATCCTGAGCGACGAGGTGGCGGCGGCCACGGGTTCGCTCGGATTGCTGCCCAGTGCGTCACTGGCCGAGGGCGCCTTCGGCCTTTACGAGCCGAGCGGCGGGACGGCTCCCGACATCGCCGGGAAAGGCATCGCCAACCCCATCGCGCAGATCCTGTCCATCGCCCTCATGCTGGAATACACCTTCAAGCAACACGAGGCGGCGGCGGCGATCCAGGCGGCGGTGAGAAAAGTCATCGCCTCCGGGGTGCGCACGGCCGACATCTGGGCCGAGGGCTGCCAGAAAGTCGGCACCAAGGCCATGGGCGAGGCGATCGCCGGGGCGCTTTAGAGCCTATCCGGAACGGGAAGAGTTGTTTTCCCGGCAAAGTGGGAAATTCGCGCGAGGCCAGGATCTGCAACTCCGGGCCCAATCGCTTTGTGGTGTGGGTATGGCCGCGGAGGTGTTGTTCCAGCCATGCCTTCATATCAACCGTTGAGCCAATGTAATGGCGGCCGTTCCTGCCTTTGAGTATGTAAACCTAATACCAAGTTAAAATGACTGAACGACAGAATAAACGGGAGGGCGAGGCTCCTGCCGAGCCGGTTTGATGTCTCTATTCCAAGGGCGGCTCAGCCCCGAAGGCTTACGGGGGAGCCAGGAGCTTCGCCCTCCCGTAAGGCACTTTTACGCCCACTCAATTCAATTTGGTATAAGCCATAACCAAGGGGGGGTAGCAGCGACAGGATTTGAACCTGTGACCAACCCCGAAAGCTTTCGGGGCTGCTCTAGCCGTTTTGCAGGTGATGTAGCGCTAGCCTGGGATTTTTCTTGGCTTTGAGAAATCGCTCAAAACTTCGCGCTTCTGGCAAAGTGGGAAATTCGCGCGAGGCCAGGATCTGCAACTCCGGGCCCAATCGCTTTGTGGTGTGGGTATGGCCGCGGAGGTGTTGTTCCAGCCGCGCCTCCAGATCGACCGTCGATCCGATGTAATGGCGGCCGTTGTTGCCTTTGAGGATGTAAACCCAAGCCATAACCAAGGGGGGTAGCAGCGACAGGATTTGAACCTGTGACCAAGGGCTTATGAGTCCCCTGCTCTACCACTGAGCTACGCTGCCAAACTCTTGATTATCAAGGACTTGATAACTGGTTGAGGATGTATTCTGCGATGTCATGCCACACCAAAGAACACAAGAGCCAGAATTTTACCCCGAAAATCACGCCCACCCAGCTCCTGTTACGGAACGAATGGAGCGGAGGATATTACAGACGCTTCCCGTATGCGGGCAAGCATAAATGGCCCGGGCCCGGCCGACGGGCGGATATGCCGGGGACACCCCTGTGCGGACGCAGCCGATGCCCCCGCCGGGAGAATGAACGGGAAGTAAGAAGCACAAATAACCATCCCTCCTTTCCCCGTTCCCCCCCGAAGCGAAGGCCGCGCCGTCTTGTCTGGACGAAGACGGGGAATCCGCTGGGTGAAGTAGGTGGATGGCAAGATCATCCCTTGCCCGTTCCATGTGAGGCCCGCTAACATTCAGGTATGGATGCCATAGCAGGCCTTAGGTTCACCGCCCTCAGCCCCGGCCTTTGCATCCATATCCATCAGGTGGGGAAAAGATGAAAACGATCCGTGATTGCTTCGGTCAACCCGTCAGGCTGACCGATGAACGGATGGCCCACATATTGGAACACCCTGAAATGAAGGAAATGGGCGCGGAGATCGCGCGGGTATTGACCGAGCCCCTGACCGTGCGCCGTTCCCGCTCGGACGCCGCGTGCGCTTGTTTTACGAGTTTTACGCCCGGACAATTGTGGATGGCAAATGGCTGTGCGTTGTTGTAAAATACCTGCCTGATGATGCATTCGTCGTCACCGCGTATTTGACCGATAAACCCAAAGCTGGAGAAACCTTATGGCCGAAAAGTTAAAAGTCTGGTTCGACGCTGAGGCGGATTTCCTCGAAGTCCGTTTTTCCGATGTTGCGGGCTACGAGAAAGAAACCAACCACGATGCCGTGATGGAGCGGGTGGATGACCGGGGCCACGTCGTCGGGTTCAGCATCATGGGCGTAAGCCAATTCAGAAAAGGGAAGCCCCTGGAAGCCGACCTGGCCTCTGCCTGAAAATGGTCTCTGGCTATTAGCCGTTAGCTGTTGGCTCTTTGCCAAACCCACTATTCGCTTACCGTTCCCCCCGAAGCGAAGCGAAGGCCGCGACGTCTTGTGGGGCCCTAGCTTCCGTGCGAAGGACCAAGTCCGGCAGTTGCCGGACGAAGGCGGGTTCCCCGTTTCCCCCAAGATCCCAAATCCCGAATCCGCACTCCTTTACGAATCAGGTATCTATTTTCAAGTGTCAGGTCTGTCCTCATGCACTTCCCGCTTTTACGTAGGGGCGACTTTGGATTAGGCTGATGCATGCCAACGGTTCTCCGGGTGGGTCCCTATCGGTTCCATTTTTACAGCCGAGAAACCAACGAGCCCCCGCACATCCATGTGGCCCGGGGCGATCTGGAGGCGAAATTCTGGCTCAAGCCGGTTTCTCTGGCTGCCAATCAGGGCTATCCGTCCCACGAAGTGACCGCGATCGCCCGTCTCGTGGAAGAACATTGCGAAACCCTGCTTCTGGCCTATCATAAATTCCATGGGTAATTCTTCCCAAGATCAACCTCAGGTGACAGCGGTCCGATGCTGGATCGACGGCCGCCGGGTATGCCTAGAACTGGAAGACCAACGGATCGTCAGTTTTCCCGCGGCCCGGTATCCTCTCCTGGCCCACGCCCCGCAAGAACTTCTGGAATCGGTAAAACTCCGTGTGCAGGGGCAGGCTTTGCGCTGGGAGGAATTGGACGAGGATATCTGGGTGGCCGATGCTGTGACAGGCCGTTTCCCCAGATCTCTGACCCCTGCCTGAGCCAGCCGGCATAACCGGCGTTCCCCCCGAAGCGAAGCGAAGGCCGCGACGTCTTGTGTGGACGAAGCTTCCGTGCGAAGGACCAAGCTACCTGCGAAGGCGGGCTCCCCGTTTCCTCCCTCCTTTACAAATTAGGTCTCAGGTCCGCCACGGTTGTAAATCCGCCGTGGTGGACGGATCTACGATTTCAGGTTTCAGCCTTCCGCTCCCCACTCCTGAATCCAAGATCCTCCTTCCGTCCTCCGTATCGTCAATTCCCCCAACCCGTCAACGTCTTACTTTTCTGTGGATTCTTACAAACCATCCAAGTAAGCTACCCGGATATGAAGCCCGTTCCCGAAGCCCATCTGGTCACGTTCACCACCAAGGGCCAGATCGTCATTCCTTCGGCCCTTCGGCGCCGGCTTGAAATCGAAGAGGGAACCCGGGCCAGCATCACGGCCACGGAAGATGGCATCCTGCTCCGGCCGATTACTGCGGCTACCATCCGACAGGCGAGGGGTATCATCGCCGGTAAACCGGGGCAGAAGTCGCTGGCTGATGAGTGGGCCGAACACAAACGCGAAGAAATGCGTTTGGAGGACAAGTAAGATGGCTGGTCAGGTTTTCGATAGCTATGCCCTCTTGGCTTATCTGCGTAACGAACCAGGAGCGGATACCGTTCAGGCCATTTTGGAAAAAGCGGGAGGCCGCGGTTCCAACGTGATGATGTCCGAGGTGAACTATGCCGAAGTGCAATACATCACTAGGCGGAAAAGCGGGGAGCATGCCTGGGATCAGGTAGCGGCATCGCTGGAAACCCTGCCCATCGAGTTTATTCCCACATCACGGGACCTGGCCGATACGGCCGCATCATTCAAAGTTGAAAACCGCCTGAGTCTCGCCGATGCCTTTGCCGCAGCCCTGGCAAAACAGAAAAAAGCGGGACTTGTGACAGGCGACAAAAAATTTGCAGCACTCGAAAAGCAGGTCAAGATTGTCTGGATTGGCAAGTGAGGAAAGTAAGATAGAACCAAAATGAAGAGATTTCCAACCCAATGGAATCAAACTTTGGAATGAACTAATGGTTTAATAATGTCATAAATCAAGTGGTGACCCCTGTTTATCATTGGTGAATTAACCAACATGAAATCAAAATGAGCGACCAACTTCAAATCCTTGCAGACGCGATAGCTGCGGGCTCAGACACAAAAAGCGAAGCCATCGGCGAGGCCATGAAAGGCCTCTTCGGTACTCGTTTCCACAAACGCTCCGCATCACATCTTGACCAAGAACGTCCACCATTCATCCGTAATGCGTATGGTAAAAATGGCGCTGAGTCCGAGCACGTGGCCTATGCAGGTTTTATAAATCCGGAAAACCCACCAAGCGGTCCGTACGGAGGAACGAGTTTGGTCTGGTTTCCACGCCCAGAGGGATGTTTGATTGACTTCGGGATAGGAACGCAGGGCCTTAGTCCAGACGAAGGTGTTTTGACACGCCCCGGCCATCGCCGTCGAATTGAGAGTCTTCGGAAGCACTTGGTTAGCCTCGGTGTTACCGCGTGGGCACGACAGGACCCAGCGACAATGGGCATGCCCGTTCCAAAGGTCGTAAGTGACATGTTGCCCGCTTGGAAGTCGGTTTTCGATAGATACGGCAATGAGCTCTACTGCTTGGCGGAGGTGCCAAAGGACAACCCCGAACTCGCAAAGCGCGTAGTGCAGGCCTTCGTGGATCTTTACGCATATGAGCGAGGTTGGGAGGTTCTGAAGGCAGCTGAAGATGAATATCAATCGTTCATTGCAAGCCTTCACTGCGCATGGCTGGCGACTCCGTCAAAGGATGAGATTGCTCGTCTGCTAAAATCCCGTCGTTTTGTTGTTCTTGAAGGCCCGCCTGGAACTGGTAAGTCGCGAATCGCGAAACAGATCCTCAAAGAGGCCTTCGCTGACAACGGCGTCATTACCCAATTTCACCCCTCGACGACATACGAAGATTTTGTCGCCGGCTTGTCTCCCGACGTTGCCAACGCAGCATTGCGATTCCAAACGCGCGCTGGCCACTTAATGGAGGCTGCGAAAAAAGCAGGTGAAAGCGACGCTCTCCTTGTAATCGACGAGATCAACCGCGCAGATCTCGGGCGTGTTCTCGGTGAGGCAATCTATCTCTTTGAAGCCGGACATCAGGAAGAGGCCCGGGTGGTAAGATTGCCCCATGAAATCGACGGCGCGCACGAATTCGGCCTACCTAATAATCTGTTTGTCCTCGCCACAATGAACACTGCGGATCGCAGTGTCGCACGCATGGACCTCGCCATTCGCAGAAGGTTCGCTTTCATCACGATGATGCCCGATCGCGAGGTCGTAAAGTCCACTAGCACCGACATGGGTCTGAAACTGTTTGAGGCATTGTGCGATGTGTTTCTCGAGTTTGCCCCCGACGATGCACTTGCGCTGATGCCAGGGCACTCTTATTTCATTGCAAGCGATGATGTAGTGCTACGAGACCGCCTGCGTTACGAACTACTGCCGCTGGTTGACGAGTATCTTCGTGAGGGTTATCTGGGCCCGGCTTCAGGAGCGCTTCATGCCGTTCGTAACCTCATTGCTGACTCAAGCAGTGGATCCTAATTATGGCAGCGAGAAATGCTGCTTCGCGGCGTGGTTCCAAGGTACCTAGAGCAAGAGCTTCAGGGGTTCATTTCGCAAGGACGCCAAATCCACAGCCGTTGCTGCGTGCGGTCGATAATGGCCCCACAGTGTGTGTTGACCCGACTCCATATATCTCTGGAGGACGTGATCCTGGTTGGGGGCCGCATTTGGATGGTTTCTTGTCACGCAATCGCGAAGCTTTGGCTGCAATCGGTGCCGAGCCTCACGTTGTTGCTGGTCGCAATGGAATAAGGCTTGAGCTAAAGCCTGGACATTCAGCTGGGGCTGTTCCTCTCCGCTCTCCCGTTTCTGGACAAGTCGCGGGAGGATTGGTTGTATCTCCTCGATTTGGTTGGCCTGGAGTGGGTCGGGTTTTGGCTGCAACGGGTTGGGGAAGTGGGCCGCAATTTCTCACGCAGCCACTCGTCCCGGGAAGCGGTAGAGAAGTGCCGCCGTGGGTGCTCGCTGGTCCCGTTCTCCAGCGTCTAACAAATCTATTGTCAGACCTAAAACCTGGATACCAAGAGCGCATCGAAGTCCGTACGCATCCTCGTGGTCAGATTCAGTGGCCAGCTTACGTCGCAAACCAGATGGCAACTGGGCGTTGGCATCATTTGCCCTGTAAATTCAGCGAACTTGGCACGGATTCGCGCTTGCGTGAGACGATTCGATGGACGCTTGAGCGTATCCGCCTTGATCTCGCTGCAACCGGTGGCAGCGATCCGATGGCGTTGATCCTGGCAACATTGGCAATGCACCTTCTTGATCAAGTCGCCGATGTGCCCTCTCGCCGGCCTTATCGTGGCGAATTGGAACGCAATTTCGGTGCGGGCTCGCTGACTTCAGAGGTCTTACGAGAAGGACTGAGGGCCATTGGCTGGATTGTAGATGAAAGAGGGCTTGGGGGTGGCCGCAGCTCTGAAGGGCTCGCATGGACTTTACCGTTGGAGACCTTGTGGGAGAGGTATGTGGAGAAATTCGCACGAGCTGAGGCTTCGCTTTTGGGCGGTAGGGTGAGAGTAGGGCGTCTCAGGGAGACTACCGTGCCATTACCTTGGGATCACCGAAGTCACCGTGCAATCGGACACTTGATTCCCGATATCATAGTGGAGAAGCGAGATGGAATTGAGATTATTGACGCAAAATACAAAGCCCATTTTGCTGATTTAGATGTAGCGGGGTGGAAAGCTTTTACTGAAGATGCCAAAGAGAGCCTTCGTGCCGATGTTCACCAAGTGTTGGCGTATGCAGCTGTTTGTGGAGATGTGACAAATGTCACAGCAACCTTGGTGTATCCTGTCTCTGCAGAGTTGTATAACGAATTGAATTTTCGCTCACAACACATTGTATCTGCTTCGATTCCAGTGGGAACTCGAGTGAAACAATTGCGGCTACGTGCGCTGCCATTTTCTGGATTGAATTAAAACATTCACCACCGCTTCCCTGCACACCATGTATGTCGACAAGCCAAACAAGGCCACGGCCTGATGCAGGCCATCGCCCGCGTGAATCGCGTGTTTACTCCCTCGCTGCCGTCGCTAGTTCGGGCTGAGCCCAATGCTACGAATTGGTTGCCTGCGTTCTAGTTGCTGTATAGCGGGGGTATAGCGGGGGTCAGTCCATGAAAAATGAAATGGAGACTTACCCGCCGTGCCGCGGTGCAGGCAACCCCGGAAATTTCGGTGGTCTTGTCACGAACCGCGTTTTGTGTGGCGGAATTGTCCTTGGTCCTTTGTCACTGGTCCTTGGTTCTTGGTTTAACGCCCCCCCCCTCTTCATTACTTCCCGCCACGGCGGGTTTTCCACATCACGTGCTTTCTCATGATGGCGAATAGCGAATAGTTGATGGTGGAGTTTTGAGACCTGAAATCTGAGTCAGAATGGGTCCTGTTTTACCGCCCTACTTCATCACCTCATCACTTAATCCCTTCATCACTTGCCCCGGGGACGGAGGGCGGAGTGTATGATACCTGAAACCTGAAACCTGAAACCTGAGTTGGTTCTTTGTCCTTTGGGTTCGAATCACTTCAACCCTTTAAATCTAAATTTCTTCGAATGCCTTACTTTGTTATCTTGGCTGACTTCTGTTAAAATGGGGACAGGATTGATCGGAACTTGATCCCGGTCTTCCCCGGGGTTATCTTATGAGTGATGAAGCTGAGACTGGACCTGCTCAAGCACCTGACGGCGGAGGACATCGCCCAGTCAGCGGCGGAGAATGTCCACCGTTTCAAACCCGAGCCGCTTTTCTCCAAAACTGGGACTGGCAGTCTGTCGCCAGCATCAACCAGCGAGCGTGCGCAAGAAGTGGAGCACAGCACGGCCTTAACCCGGAAGCTGGAGAAGCGCTTGCATCTGAATGGGAAGTCAGGCACGTCCAAACCCTGACCCTGGCTGAAACCTTCGACTTCCTCCGCCAACTTCATCGCAGGGCCCCATTTCTGTTCCTCAATGGGAACACGTTCTCTTACATAGGCCGCGAGCTTTGCCTCGCCCTGTTCAGTGATCTGCCCGCTCTTCGCAAAAGGGAGCTTTCCTCATCTGTAGCCCATTACATAGCCGGGGTGCTCGACCGGGAATCCATGGTGGATGCGGTTGCGTCGCTCTGCGCCGTGGCGGATCTTTCTCCGGGCGACCAGGTCGAGACTCTCCGCGAACCACCCGGGGAACCATCGTCCGGATTCTCGACGATGGTCGGGTGGTTTGGAAACCCGATGGGACAGACACCGAACTCACCGGCCTTCCGGAAAGCCTTCGTTTGGTTTAAAGGCGGATCGGAGCGGACCGGTTCCTGGACCGCCAACCCCGATCTCATACGCCTCGAGATTTTCGAAACGTGAGGTGGGCGGAAAAGTCAGCTTTTTGAACCCCGAAATCCGCCCATCAGATAGATGACGAGGCAGACCAACAAAACCAGCCCAAGACCACCACCGCCAATGGCGGGACCGCCGAAGTAAAATCCACCGCCGCCGAACAGGAGTAACAGGACAACCAACAGTAATAGTGTGCTCATGACATCAAGGTAACGGGTCGTTACCTGGCCGCCATACTAGAGCATTTTGCATTTCGTCCGCCACTCGTTCTCGAACTCTTTCTCATTCTCGTGCTCTCGGGGATAGAGAGAACGTGCACGAGCGCGAGTAAGAGAAACGAGTCGAAACCACTGCGCGTCAAACGCAAGGCGCCCTATCGCTCTATTACGAGGGATGGGTCCGTGAATAATGGAAATGTGGGAAGCTGAAAGCGGAAACCTGAGACCTGAGAGCTGAGAACGGAAACTGGATCTGTCTGATCGTGGTCGGGTTCAACGGGCGGCGGGTTTTTGGAGTTTCTTCCGCAAGCGCCAGCGCAGTCCCTGGCGCACGATGTAGCCGGGGCAGGAATCGGTGCCGCAACGGCAGGGGTGTTCCAGATGGTGTGCGTAGTCGTAGCCGTAGTCGTAGGAGATTTCCTCGCCCTGCCGGATGTCCCGGATGGCCTCGATCCAGACCCGGCCGCGCTCGATGACGGCCTCGCTGTTGGGTTCGCAGGAATGGTTGATCCAGCGTGCCGGGTTCCAGGAGACGTTGCCGTCGATGTCGTGCCGCTTGGTGATCTCGAAGATGTAAACCGCGCCGTGGTTCTGGTCGCTGCGGTGGCTGTCGTACTGACGCTCGGCTCGGCGGATCGACTCCGCCTTGGTGATGCGTTCGCCGACGTATTCGATCAGGCGTGTGCCCTTGGCCACGTCCCGCCGGGCAAAAATCCCCCGGCCGTGGATGGCCGACCCGCGGACCTCGAGGTGGGGGGCGCCGGGGAGGCGGCGGACGGTGGAACGGGCGGTGTGCATGGGGATGCGAAATGAAGCAATTCGCACGCCGCAGTCCAAGCAGAAAAACCATTCTTTGGAGAGTCGAGCGGGGAAAAAACCCGGAGTTGTTCACAATGGGTGGTTTTCGTGGATTTTGCCCAGTTCCCGGGGCGGATGGTGTCGGACAGGTCACGGGACGGGGTGGGGAAGGGCCTTGTTGGCAAGTTGTCCACAGGGTATGGGCATCGGGGGAGGGGGAGGGAGATTTCCGGCATTGTGTGTGGGGGAAGCCGACCCATCATGACCGGCCATGATTGCGCAGTTGGAGGGCCGTTCCGGGGCCAAGGTTTCCATCAAACTCGAGGGGCTTCCGCCCATCCACAGTGTCGAGGCCGAACGCTCGGTGCTGGGGGCCATGCTTTCCGACCCCGAGCACGTGATCGACCGGGCGGCCGAGCGCCTGCGGGCGGAGGATTTCTTCCATCCCGCGCACCAGGCGCTCTACACCGCCCTGTTGGAGATGCGCAACAAGGGACAACCGGTCGATCCCTCGACCGTGCTGCAATTCCTGGAGGACCGCAAGCTGGCCGATTCCGTCGGTGGGGCCCCGGTTCTGGGGGAATTGTCGGCCGGGGTCATCTCCGTGCTGACCGCGCCCACGCACATCGAAACCGTGCGGGCCAAGAGCCTGCTCCGCCACCTCCAGCAGGCCTGCGCCCAGATCGTTTACAGCGCGCAGGAGCGGCAGCACGAGGTGGATGCGGTGCTGGACGAGGCCGAGAGCCAGATCTTCAAGATCACCGAGACCGGGGTGTCCCAGACCGTGATGGAACCGCGCAAGGTGGTGCTCAGCGCCATCGACATGATCCAGCGGAACGTGGACATGAAAGGCCGTTATGATGGATTGCCCAGCGGCTTCCACGACCTCGATCAGATGACGACCGGCTTCAAGCCGCAGGAAATGATCGTCATCGCCGCCCGTCCCGGCGTCGGCAAAACCGCCCTGGCCCTGACCATGGCGAAAAGTTTCGTCAAGGCGCGCTACGATGCCGAGAAGGACCGCATGGTCGAGCCCGGCTACCCGGTGGGGATCTTCTCGCTGGAAATGTCGGCCCAGCAATTGATGGTCCGCCTGCTGGCCTCCTACGCCAACGTCAGCCTGCAATCGATCCGCGAGGGCAAGTTGAGCAGCCACGAACTGGACGCCCTCAGCCTGGTGGCCGAGCAGGTGGCCGGGCTGCCGCTTTACATCGATGAATCGAGCATGCTCAACATCGGCCAGTTGCGGGCCAAGGCGCGGCGGATGAAGCAGATGCACGGCATCGAGGCCCTGATCATCGACTACCTCCAATTGCTGACCTCCTCGAGCGAGAAGGCCCGGGACAACCGCCAGGTGGAAGTGGCGGAGATCTCCCGCGGCATCAAGGGCCTGGCCCGCGAGCTCAACATCCCGATCATCGTGCTGGCCCAGCTCAACCGCAAACCCGAGGAAGGCAACCAGGATCCCGCTTTGCACCACCTGCGCGAATCCGGTTCGATCGAGCAGGATGCCGACATCGTCATGCTCCTGAGCCGCAAGTTTGAAAAGGAAGAGGGGGACAGCGGTCCGGGCAGTCCGTTCAAGGCCACCCTGCACGTGGCCAAGCAGCGCAACGGTCCCACCGGCAAAGTGGACCTGATCTTCCACGGGGCCTACACCCGCTACGATTCCGCCCCGCGCGATCCCAAGTGACCCCCGCCTTGCCCGGGCGAGGGTCTTGGTGCATCTTGGGGTGATGAAACGCGACTGGACCGGGGTGGCGGTGTTCCTGTGTGCCACCCTTGGCCTGGGCATGGTGGTAAAATCCTGCGGCGACCGCCTGGCCGAGGCCCCGCGCAAGGCGCGCGAGGAAGTGATGGCCGCGGCCCGGGACGCGGGCGCGGTCATCCAGGAAGTCTTCCATCTCCAGCCCCGGGTCACCGTGCAGGAAACCCTCGTCCTGGGCCAGTCGGCGCCGGTGGCCGAACTCGCGGTGATCGAACAGGACTTTCCCCTGACCTTCAATTGGAGCCATGAGTGGCTGGGCAGCACCAAGCGCGTCCTGGTCACGGCCACCTGGCGGGCCAAGGCGGGCTTCGACCTGATGAAGCCGTTCCATGTCGAGATCGACCCGGAAACACGCGCGGTCTCGGCCGATCTGCCCGCGGCGGAGATCCTGAGTGTGGAACTGGGCAGCGACCTGCAATGGCAGGGCGGCAGCGGATGGTGGAACAAGCTGACCGAGGAGGACCGCCAGGGGGTGATGCGGGACTTCCGGGCCCGGGCCCGGGAGAAGATCGAGGCCTCGGGCCTGGCCGCCCGGGCCGAGGCGGAAGTGCGCCAGCGTCTGCAGGAATTGCTGGATCGCCAGGAAAACCGCCGGCCCTTCGAATTCCGCTTCCGGCGGGAGCAACCTCCGGCCGCCACCGGGCCGGCCCGTTGAATTGTGGTGCGCCCCCTCCCGTCTTGGGATACCCTTAATTGCGAAATATGGCGAAGTGGTTTTCTTCCATACCCCTCGAGCGTTGGTTCATCTTCGGGCTGGGCCTGATCGCCCTCATCCTGGTTGGCATGGTGGGGATGCATTGGTATGTCAACCGGGCCTTCCGCGACAGCGTACACTGGGTCGACCACACCCATGCGGAGATTTCCCTGGCCCGGGAGATCGGGGTGGCCGTGGAACGCCTGGGGGCCATGGAATGGGCCTACGTTTCGACGGGGGACCTCCGATATCTGCGCGAGGCGGCCGGATTCCGCAAGCAGTTGGCCGACGACATCCAAACGCTCCAGGGGCTCAGCCGTGACGGGGACAGCATCGAGGGGGAACTGGATGGCTTCAAAAAGAACGCCATGGAAAGTCTGGCCCTCCTCGACCGCATCCTCCCCCTGGCCGAACAGGGTGATTACCCGTCCGCCCGCCGGTTGATCGAGGAACAGTCCGGGGCGGGCAAGGTCGCCGTCATGCAGAAACAACTGCAATCGTTCGTCCAATCCCAAGGGCAGGAACTGGCCCAATACCAGCGCAATCTGGCCTGGGCCAACAAAATGGGGAAGACCGTGGTTTGGATCTTCACCTTTTCCCTCGTCCTCATCGTCGGGGTCGGTCTGGTCATCGTGCGCTACGAACTGGCCGTCCGGCAACGGTTGGTCGCCGCTGAAACCGCCGCCCGGGCCCGGGCCGAGAACGCCGACCGCATGAAGTCGGGGTTCCTGGCCAGCATGAGCCATGAGATCCGCACCCCGATGAACGGCATCCTGGGCATGGCCGGACTCCTCCTCGAAACCCGGCTCGAGCACCACCAGAAGGATTACGTCGACACGATCAAAAACTGCGGGGAGTCGCTCCTGATCCTGATCAATGACATTCTCGATTTTTCCAAGATCGAGGCCGGCAAGCTGGCCTTCGAGACGGTGGATTTTGACCTCCGTGAAACCATCGAGGGCGTGATGGACCTGCTGGCCGATGCGGCCGCACGCAAAAAACTCGAATTGACCTCATTCATCGAACCGGATGTTCCGGTGTTCCTCTGCGGGGACCCCGGCCGCCTGCGCCAGGTGTTGATGAACCTGACCGCCAATGCCATCAAGTTCACCGAGAAAGGCGAGGTCCAGGTCACGGTCTCCAAGGTTTCGGAAAGTGCCGAATCGGTCAAAGTGATGGTGACGGTCCGCGATACCGGGATCGGGATCGAGCCGGAAGTCCAGCGCACCCTTTTCCAGCCTTTTGTCCAAGGGGATGTCTCGACCTCCCGCCGATACGGGGGCACGGGCCTGGGTCTGGCCATCTCCAAGCACCTGGTCGAGATGATGGGCGGGGAGATCGCGGTCGACAGCCAGCCGGGCAACGGCACGGTCTTCCACTTCACAGCCGCCTACCGGCGGCAGCCGTTCAAGGAGAACACCGCCCTGTTGCCCAACTTGGAGCGGATCAAGGGGCTGCCCATCCTCATCCTGGAAGAAAACGACACCGTCCGCCGCAACCTGGAGAACCAACTGGGGGCATGGCGGCTGCGCACCTCGTCCACCCGTGATCCCGACGAGGCCGGCACCCTGCTGGCGCGGGCCCACCGCGAAGGCGACGCCTTCCGCATGGTCCTGGTCGATGCCGCCCTGGTCCCGGGGCGGGGGGAGGAATGGCTGCGTCTGTTGGTGAGGGAGTATGGGGCGAAAATCGTCCTCCTGGTGCCGGTGGACTATCCGCTGAAGCACGAGGGCCAGGAAGGCCTGGAGGACTACCCGACCCTGACCAAGCCGATCAAACAAAACCTGCTCTACCAGATCATTCTCAAATACGGTGGCGTGGGCAGTGCGGTTTCACCCGCCGTCTCCACGGCGCAAAACGTCCGTCGCACGGCACGGAGCACCGGGACCCGACCCGTCCAGAGCCTGTCCTTCTCCGGGCTGAGAATCCTGGTTGCCGAGGACAACCCGGTCAACCAACGGGTGACCGTCGGCCAGCTGCGCCAGCTGGGCATCCAGGCGGAGGCGGTGGCCAACGGCCTCGAGGTCCTGCGTGTCACCCAGGGCATCCCTTACCCGGTCATCCTGATGGATTGCCAGATGCCGGAGATGGACGGTTATGAAACCAGCCGCCAGATCCGCCTGCGGGAGAGCACCGGCCACCCCAGGACCCATATCATCGCGCTCACAGCCAATGCCATGCTGGGGGACCGGGAGCGCTGCCTGGAAGCGGGCATGGACGACTATCTGGCCAAGCCGGTCAAGCCGCAGCAGTTGGAGCAGGCTTTGCGCCGGGCGATGGAGAGCCTGCCCGCGGATCGACGGGTGTCCGGGGCCGTCTCGCCGGCGGACGGTCCGGCGGTGGACCGGAACCTGGTGTATTCCCTGCGCAGCCTGGGCGAGGGGGATGGCTCCAGCATGGTGCTGGAGCTGATCCGGGTTTTTCTGGAGGATGTGTATGTGCGCCAGCAGACCCTGCGCACCGCGCTGGCTTCCGGGGACCGTGAGTCCCTGCGCCGAACCGCCCACAGCATCAAGGGATCGGCGGGCAATTTCGGTGCCCGTCCCCTGGTGGAGATGGCCCAACAGGCCGAGCAACTGGCGGAAGACGGGCGACTGGCCGAAATGCCCCGTTTGGTCGAGGGGATCGAGGCGGAGATCCGCCGGGTGCACCAGGAATTGCACCAAATCAGCCTGGAGATGCAGAGCGCATGAAAATACTCATAGTCGAAGACGATCCGGTTTCCCGCAAGATGCTGGAAGCCGCGCTGCTGCGCGAGGGCCACGAAGTGATCGTGGCCAACGATGGGCGCAGCGCCTGGGCCCTGTTTGATGCCGATCCCGTGAGGGTCGTGGTCAGTGACTGGGTCATGCCGGAAATGGACGGATTGGAACTCTGCGCCAAGATCCGCCAGCGTCCCAAGACGCCCTACACGTACTTCATCCTGCTCAGTGCCAAGGATGCCAGCAGGGAAAATGTCCGCCGGGCCATGATCGAGGGGGTGGATGATTTCCTGAGCAAACCGCTCAATCCCGAGGCCATCTGGGCCCGCTTGCACGTGGCCGGCCGCATCCTCCACTACACCAGCGAAATCCGGCAACTGCAGGAATTGCTGCCCATCTGCATGTATTGCAAAAAAATCCGCGAGGACGCGAGTTATTGGAAGCAGATCGAGCAGTACATATCCGAACGGACCGGTTCCGGATTTTCCCACGGCATCTGTCCGGACTGCTACGAGAAAGTGGTCCTTCCGCAACTCCAGCCCCGGGGCGAGGGTGGTGGGCATGGAACCAGCGTCTAATCGATTGACCTCCCCGGCGTTTGGGGGCTTAATTCCGCAATCTTTTTAAGGAGAAGCTCATGTCGGAAATGGTCACCGCCCGCAAGTTGCTCGAATTGATCTACACGCAGTTCATGAGTACCAAGAGCGGGGTGGTGATCGTGGAGGGCCCCGCCGGAGAGACGGGCGAAGTGGGGATTGAACACGGTCGCCTGATCCATGCCAGCTGGCAGGGACAGGAAGGCGAGGAGGCCTTCTGGACCCTTTTCCGCAATCCCGCGATCACCTTCCGTTTTGTCGAACACCACCGCCGCCGGCCCGCCAACATCCACCGTCCGGCCGAGCTTCTCCTGATGGATGCTTCCCTATCGCTGGAAGTTCCGCCCCAGGACAAACCCCCGGCCAGCTCCGGCGATTCCCGGAAAATCCTCCGCCGGACGACCATGGTGCGCCTGCAACCGGAAGAAACCGCCCCCAACGGGGTCAAGTGTTACGTCCTGGATCCCGGTTCCCACGCCGTCGGGCGCAATCCGGTCTGCGACATTGTCATCGCCGACGCCGGGGTCTCCGGCCACCACCTGACCGTGGATGTCGTGGGCGGGGAGGTTTACATCCGCGATGAGGCCTCGCGCAACGGGACGTATATCAACGGCGTGCCCATCACCCAGCCGGTGTTGCTTTCCGATGGGGACCGGATTGATCTGGGTTCGGTCGGGTTGTGCTACTTCCGCAGCCAGAACGGGCAGCCGGTGTTGATCGAACAGTCGAGCGCCAACCCCTCCCTCTCCGCCACCGGTTCCATTCCCCGTCCGTCGTGATTCCAGAACGATGGGACGGAATGGAGTTCTTCCGTTGCCCGTCGGCCCGGCTGGCGCCATACTGACCCCATGAAGCTTTCCAAGCGGGGAGAATATGCCCTTCGTCTTCTCATCGACCTGGGAATCGCCCCCCATGCGGGCCGCGACATGCTCCAATTGAAAGAAGTGGCCAGACATGAGCGCATCCCCCACCGATTTCTGGAGCAAATTGTCATCCAGCTCCGCGAGGCGGGATACATCGGCACCAAGCGAGGGAAGTTTGGCGGTTACTTTCTCAAGCCCAACGCCGAGGAAGTTTCCATGGGACGGATCGTCCGGCTGATAGACGGGCCCCTGGCCCCGATCAGCTGTGTCAGCCAGACCCAATACCACCGTTGCAGTTGTCCCGACGAGGAACATTGCGGTCTGCGGATGCTGATGTTGGATGTGCGCAATGCCATAGCTGAAATCCTCGACCGCTACACCCTGGGACAGGTCGTGGAGGTGACCTTGAGGAAACTCAGGCGCAACGGCCAACCGATTCCCTTCTCGTCTGATTCACGACAAAAACAATCAGGTAAGTCGGCATTAGCGGGGTTTGGTTTCTCGGATTTCGAGATATAAATTCTTAAATCACAAGGATATACAAAAGTATAGACTCGGGTTTTGTATACACTACTAAAATAGTAATTTAATTCTTGACCGTGTCACGACGATTGGGTCATGATGATTCGCATACTTAACAAGTAGTGATTCATGAAACAACGTGTCCCAGAGCGATTCAAGCCACCCGTTTCCTACCGGGTTGGCCTGCTGTCCTTCCAAGACAGGGGAGGCATATGACCGAATCGGCCACCCACCTGAATCCCCAGGAACTGACGGTTGTCCAGGCCATCCGGGGTCTGCAGTTCGGCTCGGTGGAAGTGGTGATCCACGAGGGACGGATCGTGGAAGTGAATCAGAAACGGAAAGTGCGGTTTGCTGATGCCGCCGCACTGAAGCACAAAAACCGGCGTGAATGATTTCAACAACCGACCGGAACTACCGGAGGCTGCCCAGACCCAGCAAGACGTGGAACGACCGCAACAAGCGGAGGGAAGCAGAAAAGAAAAACCAACCATGAAAATCTCCCAACCGATCATCAAACCCGCCCATGCCCTGGCCGCCGTGCTGTTGCTGGCGGCAACCTCCGCCCTCCGTGCCGACGGTGATACCGCGGCCGGCGAACAATCCACCATCGATGTGCTCCGCGCACAAATCCAGGAGTTGGATGAAAAATTGCGCATCCTCGAACGCAAACAGGAAAACGCCGACGAAACCAACAGTTCCGAGTTCAAAAAAATTCCGACGATCAAGGCGGATGACAAGGGCCTGACGGTGGAGTCCAAAGACAAGTCCTACCAGTTCCGCCTCCGCGGACTGCTCCAGACTGATTTCCGGAGTTACATCGGCAGTGGCGAACAAAATGAATCACTGCCCTCCGGCCAGTTCACGCCCACCGACCAAAATGACGGGTTTGTCCTCCGTCGCGTCCGTCCCCGCTTCCAGGGTAAACTCTGGGACCGGCTGAACTTTGAGTTCACCCCGGAACTGACCTGGAGCAACGGTGGGTCCACGGGCAACACCGTGCGCATCATCGACACCTATGGCGATTTCAAAATATATGACGAATTGAACGTCAAGTTCGGCCTCTTCAAGACCCCCCTCGGCCTGGAACGTCTCCAGGGGGCGGCCAACACCGCGTTCCCGGAGCGTGGTCTGGCCACCAACCTGGTCCCGACCCGCGACATCGGGGTGCAGTTGTGGGGCCGCACCTGGGACCAACAGTTGACCTACAGTGTCGGCTTCTTCAATGGCACGGTCAACAGTGACGACTCCCGCGGCAACCTCGATTTGGATGAAGGCGAAGACTTTGTGGCCGGTATCTTTGTCGAACCCTTCAAGAACAATGGGCCAATCTGGGCCCAGGGTTTGGGAGTCGGTTTCGCCGGTTCGATCGCGGACAACGATTCGACCAACGCCAACACCACCAGTTCGCGCCTGCGATACCGTTCCGCCGGGCAGGATCCATTCTTCGACACCAATACGGCGAATTTTGGGTTCAACGGCGAGTCTTACCGGCTCAACCCGCAGGCCTACTACTACTATGGTCCGTTCAGTTTCCTCGGAGAGTATGTCCTGAGCTCCTATGAGTTCGTCGGCCGCAACAGCGCGCTGGCCAGCTTTGGTCGGGGAGGCAAAGTGGAAAGCCAGGCGGCCACGCTCCAGGTGGGTTATGTTCTGACGGGTGAAGATGCGTCCTACAACGGTGTCAAACCGCTGCGTCCCGCCGGACTCTCCGAGGGCGGAGGATTCGGCGCCTGGGAATTGGTGGCCCGCTTCAACTTCCTCACCGTCAGTGATGATGCCTTCAAAGACTTCAATCCCGGGGCCAACAACGTCGATCGCTTTGCCGCCGGCGGTTCCGCCTCCGAGGCGATCGGCTATGGGGTGGGACTCAATTGGTATGTCAATACCAACACCAAGTTCCAGCTGGCCTACGAGCACACCCAATTCAACGGATATTCCGGACGACAGACCGCCACCAACGCCGGCCAGGCGGCCCAGGTGGGTGCCGGCGACCGTCCTTCGGAGGACTTGGTCACCGCCCGTTTCCAACTCGCCTTTTGATCACCAACCACCAAACTCAATAGCAATCCAAACGCATGAAACCTAACCTTCCCCATCTGACCGCCATCGCGGTGCTCGCCTTCCTTGTGCAGGCCTCCGCTCCGGCCAAGGAAATCAAACTCCTCAACGTCTCCTATGACCCCACGCGGGAATTCTATACCGAATACAACGCATCCTTCGCCAAGTATTGGAAAGCCAAAACCGGCGATGATGTGGTGGTGGAACAATCGCACGGTGGCTCGGGCAGCCAGGCCCGAGCGGTCATCGACGGCCTCCAGGCCGATGTGGTCACGTTGGCGCTGGCCTACGACATCAACAGCATCGCCGAGCGTGCCCGTTCCCTTCCCTTGAATTGGCAGTCCAAGCTGCCCGACAACAGCGCCCCCTACACTTCGACCATCGTCTTTGTCGTCCGCAAAGGCAATCCCAAGGGCATCAAGGACTGGGATGACCTGATCAAGCCGGGCGTCCAGGTCATCACCCCCAATCCGAAAACCTCCGGCGGCGCCCGCTGGAATTATCTGGCCGGCTGGGCCTGGGCCAAGAAGAAGTACGGCTCCGACGAGGCGGCCCAGGATTACCTGAAAAAACTGTATAAAAATGTGCCGGTGTTGGACCGTGGGGCGCGGGGATCCACCACGACCTTCGCCCAAAGAAGGATCGGCGACGTGTTTCTCTCCTGGGAAAACGAAGCCTTCCTGATCGAAAAAGAATTCCCGGGAGCGACCGAAATCGTCGTTCCTTCCCTGAGTATTCTGGCGGAACCGCCGGTGGCCGTGGTTGAAAAAGTGGCCAGCCGCAAAGGCAATCTGGACGTCGCCCGCGCCTACTTGGAGCATCTCTACTCCGAGGAAGCCCAAGAAATTATTGGTAAAAACTTCTATCGTCCCCGCAGTGCCAAGGCCAAGGCAAAGTACGGAGCAAACTTTGCCAAGGTCGAACTGGTCACCATCGATGGAGCCTTCGGAGGCTGGAAAAAGGCGCAGGAAACCCACTTCAATGATGGCGGCATTTATGACGTCATCACCCGTCCCTGATCTGAAGAACGAACATGGTCCGCTTGCTCCCTGCCGCCACCCACCGCGCTCTCCGGAACAGGCGGGCCGTTTCTGACCTAACCGCCCGGGCCCGTGCCCTGGCGGCCCGGTCGGGCCGTCTCTTTTACTCCCCTCTGCGACCCGTGGATTTGGGGGCGGGCCGGGATTATGCCATGCCCCGCTTCTTGTTTATCGGACCGGGGCAGGGTGCCGCCTTCCTCCGCTTGGGCATCTTCGCCGGGATCCACGGGGATGAAGAGGCCGGATGTCTCGCTGCCATGGCTCTTCTTGAGCATCTGGTGGCCGAGCCGGAACACGCCCGTGGCTACGAAATCTTCATTTATCCCGTCTGCAATCCTACCGGATACGAGGACGGAACCCGCTTCAACCGCAGGGGCGCCGACTTGAACCGGGAATTCTGGAAACAATCGTTCCATCCCGAGGTGCGGGTTCTCGAAGAGGAATTGTCCGGCATGCATTTTGATGGATTGGTGGCCCTGCACGCGGATGACACCAGCGAAGGCACCTACGGATTTGTGCGTGGGGCGGCCCTGACCCGGCACGTCCTGCTGCCCGCCTTGGAAGCTGCCGAAGCCCATCTTCCGCGGAATTCAGACCGCATCATCGACGGGTTCCAGGCCGCCAATGGAATCATCACCGGGGGCTATGGCGGTATTCTCAGCGCCCCGCCGCAGGCCAATCCGCAACCTTTTGAGATCGTCTTTGAAACGCCCCAGATGGCCCCGCTGGGCTTGCAAGTCGGAGCCCATGTGGCAGCCTTGCTCTCCGTTCTGGAGACCTATCGGTCGTTCATCAGTTACGGACAGGACCTCTAATGCCAGTCGAATCCGCGCCCCATCGCACCCGCCGAACCCTCAACCAACGCATTCTGCCCGGATTCGGCCTGAGTCTCGGGGTGACCGTTTTTTACCTGGGGCTGCTCATCATCATCCCCCTCGCAGGCTTGTTCTTCAAAAGCCTTTCCCTGGGTTGGGAACATTTCCTTCAGGGAGCCTTCGATCCCCGGGCCCTCGCCTCGTACAAGGTCACCCTGCGCGCCGCCCTGATCGGAGCGCTCATCAACGCGGTTTTTGGTCTGATCACCGCCTGGGTGTTGGTGCGTTATTCCTTTCCCGGGAAGCGTGTCGTGGATGCTTTTGTCGATTTGCCCTTCGCCCTGCCCACTGCCGTGGCGGGCATTGCCCTGACAACGCTCTATGCCCCTGAAGGCTGGATTGGGGCACTGTTCCAGGCCGGAACGCCCCTGGGCTCGATCTTCACGCCGGAAGGCTGGGTGGGTCGCTTCATTCCGCAGGATTCATGGTTGGGAAATTCCATCACCCCGGAAGGCCTCAAGATTGCCTACACCGAGCTCGGCATCATCGTCGCGTTGACCTTCATTGGTCTGCCTTTTGTCGTCCGAACGGTCCAGCCCATCCTGGAGGATCTCAGCGGCGAAATCGAGGAGGCCGCCGCCAGTCTGGGTGCGGGGAGGGGGCAGACCTTCTTGCGCGTCATCTTCCCCGAGCTGATGCCGGCGCTGCTGACCGGTTTTGCCCTGGCCTTCGCCCGCGCGGTCGGGGAATTCGGTTCGGTTGTGTTCATCGCCGGCAACATGCCGATGAAAACGGAAATCTCGCCGCTGCTCATCATCATCAAACTCGAGCAGTACGATTACGCCGGGGCCACGGCCATTGCGGTGGTCATGCTGGTCGCCTCATTTTTCCTCCTCCTTCTCATCAACCTCATCCAGTGGTGGAGCAGCCGGTTTTACGACAACCGCTGACCACCCGGCACTACCCAACCAACGGAACCACCCTCACCATGGGAGCCACCATCGCCAAACGCATCAAAGCCGGGAGCCGCTATGTCCACTCCCCGGCCATGGAGGACCCCCTTTTGGCTCGGGTCGTCCTCATGGTTCTTTGCTTTGGATTCATCGGATTGTTTTTGTTACTCCCGCTGGTCGCGGTTTTTTTTGAGGCCTTCCGCAAAGGAGCCGGTGTTTATCTGGCCACTTTCCAGGATTCGGCGGCCCGCCACGCCGTTTTTCTCACCCTCACCGTCGCCTTGATCGCGGTGCCGCTGAACACGGTCTTCGGCCTGGCTTCGGCCTGGGCCATCACCAAATTCCAATTCAAGGGCAAGCAGATCCTCATCACCCTCATCGATCTGCCATTCGCCGTTTCCCCGGTCATTTCCGGCCTGGTCTTCGTGGTCATCTTTGCCTCGCACGGCTGGGCTCATCCGCTATTGGAAAATTCCGTCGCCGGCCTGGCCGGAGGGTTGCCGATTCTCGGCCAGAACTTGGCGGCCTGGTTCGCCGAGCACCAGGCCGTACTGGCCCAAGGTTTCTGGGGCTTCCTCTATCACGAATGGCGCATCCAAATCCTCTTTGCCGTTCCCGGCCTGGTCCTCGCCACCTGTTTCGTCACTTTCCCCTTTGTCGCCCGGGAAATCATTCCCCTCATGCAGGCCCAGGGCAACCACGAGGAACAGGCCGCCATCAGCCTCGGTGCCGGCGGCTGGCAAACCTTGTGGCGTGTCACCCTGCCCAACATCAAATGGGCCCTCCTGCACGGTGTCATCCTCTGCAACGCCCGTGCCATGGGCGAGTTCGGCGCGGTCTCGGTCGTCTCCGGTCACATCCGGGGACAGACCAACACCATCCCCCTCCAGATTGAAATCCTCTACAACGAATATCTCTTTGCCTCTTCATTCGCCCTCGCATCCTTGCTCGCCTTCCTCGCCCTCGTCACCATCGTGGTCAAGGCCGTCCTAGAATCATTGACCAGGGCCGATATCGAGGAGTCCTGATCCCCGGAACCCCTTTTGATCTTATGAAAATACAGTCCAAAAAAATTTCCAAGACGTTCGGCCAATTCCGTGCGCTCGAATCGGTGGATCTTGAAATCCAGTCCGGCGAGCTCCTGGCTTTGCTGGGTCCCAGCGGCTCGGGCAAGACCACCCTCCTGCGCATCATCGCCGGACTGGAAGTCCCGGATGAAAGAAGCGGCGGGGTCTTCTTCGGGGACGAGGATGTCACCTACAAGTCCGCGCGCGACCGCGGGGTCGGCTTCGTCTTCCAGCATTACGCCCTCTTCCGCCACATGACGGTTTTCGAGAACATCGCCTTCGGTCTCAACATCCGGCCCGCGGCCACCCGGCCGCCGAAAGCGGAGATCCGCGCGCGCGTCCAGCGCCTGCTCAAGTTGGTCCAATTGGATGGATTGGAAAAACGCCTGCCCAACCAGTTGTCGGGAGGGCAACGCCAGCGGGTGGCCCTGGCCCGGGCCCTGGCCGTCGAGCCGAAGGTGCTGCTGCTGGATGAACCCTTCGGAGCCCTTGATGCCAAAGTGCGGAAGGAACTCCGCCGCTGGCTGCGCCAGTTGCACGAGGAGCTGCACATCACCAGCATCTTTGTCACGCACGACCAGGAGGAGGCGCTCGAACTGGCCGACCGCGTGGTCATCATGAGCAATGGGCGGATCGAGCAGACCGGCACCCCTGAAGAAGTCTACGAGGCTCCCGCCAACCCCTTTGTCTTCAATTTCCTCGGTTCGGTCAATACGTTCACCAGCCGGGTGCACGAGGGCCGGGCCCACATCGGCACCCTGGAATTCGACACCCAGAACCGCGACCTTTCCGAGCCGCATGCCGTGGCCTTCGTCCGTCCGCACGAACTCCAGATCCACCGCACCAAGCCCATTGATTCGTATTTCGAGGCGGAACTGATCCACATCCAGCCGGTGGGATCAACCGTGCGGTTGGAACTGGCCCGCAGAGACAACCGGGATTTTTTGGAAGTCGAAATCACCCGCGATCTCCACCGTTCGCTGGCGCTCAAAACCGGGGAAACCGTCTATGTCACCGCCCAGCGCATGCACATCTTCCCGCCGGATTTTTCCATCTAGTGCGTCGGCTGCTTTCCGGTCAGGAGCGCCAGATCGTCCCAGGACCCTCCTGCGTCCGGTCCCGCACAGAGGGCGGCGACCTGCGGCATTTGCAGGAAAGCCGTTGCCGAAGCCGGCGGGAATGTCCCGCGGGGCATGAAATGAAGACCGAGGTGGAGATAGGGTCCGGAAATGGCCGAGAGGAATTCGGGGCCCCCGTTTGGGTCACAGGGGAAGAACGTCAACAGGCGGCAACCCAGGGCGGAAGCGGTTTCAATCTCCGAAGGGGTGCACACGCCCGGTGCGAAGGGTAGTCCGGCATTTTGCGCGGCTTTGACCACTGCGGGATTGAACCCGGGGGACAGGGCGAAATCGGCCCCGGCCCCGTGCACGGCGGCGACTTGATGCTCGTTGAGCACCGTGCCCGCGCCGACGATCATGTTCGGGCAGGATAGTTTGATCCGACGGATGCTTTCCAGACCGGAGGCTTGGCGGACGGTCAATTCCAATCCGGTGATGCCCCGCGCATACAACGATTGGGCCAGGACTTCGGTCTCCGCGGCCGAGTCCGGATTGACCACGGCAAGGATCCGTGTTTTTCGCACCCGTTCGATCCACGGCAGGGGGAAGCTCATGCCCCACACCTTGGCGCATGAACGTCCGCAGGGAAGGAGAAAAGGGGCTGTCCAAGTTGCTCCCGGGCTTGAGCCGGACGAGTCTCCCTGCCATCGTGCGGGATGTCTGTGCAGCGCGCGCCCCGGTGGATTTTCTGTGTTTTTCTGGCCCTTGGTGTCCGCGCCGGGGCAGTTGAGCCTCTGCCTGCCCCCAACGCGCCCTCGGTCACTCGCACACCCACCGAACCGCGTGTCGTCCTGCTTTGGCCGACTGAAAACCGTGCCCTGGCCGAGGGCCGACCGCAGGATTATTACCAACCCACCATCAGCAAGCGGGTGATATCGGGCATGTTCGGCTTCGTCCGGTCCAACCTGCCCGAGCCCCCGCCCTACTTCGAGCGCTTCCATGAGGGCATCGACATCCAACCCGTCCGCCGGGATGAAAACGGGATCCCCCTCGACCCGGTCCGGGCCGCCGCCGCCGGGAAAGTGGCCTACACCAACACCGTGGCCTCCCGCTCCAATTTCGGACTCTACATCATCCTCGAACATGTCTACGGCCCTTACAAGGCTTACACCACCTATGGCCACCTGGCGCGGATATCCGTCAGTCCGGGCCAGGAAGTGGCGGCGGGTGATCCCATCGGCATCCTCGGCCACACCGGCAATGTCGACGGACGATCCCGCGCCCACTTGCACTTTGAGTTCGGCTTCCTCTTCAACGACGACTTCGATTCCTGGTTCAAAAAATATGCCGAGCCTGCCGAGGGGAAAAACATCCATGGATGTTTCAATGGGAACAACCTGTTCGGGGTCGATCCGGCCCGTCTCTTGATGGAAACCCAGGAGGGCCATCCGCCCACCCTCCGGCAGGTTTTGGAGCGTGAGAAGCCGCTCTTCCGCGTGGCCCTCCCGGCCACGGATGGGCTCACCTTCTGGCAGAAACAATTTCCCTTCATGACCGAGCCCGCCCCGCCCGGAGTGAAGGTGGAATCCTGGCTGGTCGATTGCAACCGCATCGGGATCCCCTTGCGCTTCCGTCCGTCGGTCCTCAAAGTGGGTAAGCCCGAGGTCGTCTGGTTCGATGAAAAAGTCACCCTCCAGCAATCCTTCAGCCGGGGCCTGGTGGAAAAACACCAGGGACGCCGTTGCCTGACCGAACGCACCGGACAGAAATGGGCCAGCCTGCTGCTCTGGCGGGCGGAGTGAGACCCTCGATGGAAAAAGAAAAAATACTCGTCGCCCTTTCGGGTGGCGTTGACAGCGCAGTCGCCGCCGCTTCGTTGGTCGAGCAGGGGCACGACGTCTCCGCCGCCTACATGAAGAACTGGGTCAATGAGGAGAATCTGCCCGGCGAATGCCCTTGGGAACGTGATGCCTCCGATGCCGAATCGGTGGCGGCAAAGTTGGGAATCCCCTTCCGTGTGGTCGACCTGGTGCAGGAATACAAGAACCGCATCGTCCTCTATCTCCTTAATGGTTACGAAGACGGCCTCACCCCCAATCCCGACGTGCTCTGCAACCGGGAAATGAAGTTCGGCGTTTTTCTGGAAGCGGCCCGCGCCGCCGGATTCCGGGCGGTGGCCACCGGTCATTACGCCCGGCGGGTGGCGGCCCCCAACGGGGGGTGGGATATCCTGGAAGGCCTCGATCCCAACAAAGATCAGTCTTATTTTCTTTCCCTCCTGCGCCAGGACCAGGCCGCCGCCGCCCGCTTCCCTGTCGGTCACCTGCCCAAACCGGAAGTGCGGGCGCTGGCCCGCCGCTACGACCTGCCGGTGGCGGAGAAAAAGGACAGCCAGGGCATCTGCTTCATCGGCAAGGTCAAGATGGGCGATTTCCTCGAGGCCTATGTTCCCGAGAAACCCGGAAACATCATCGACTTGGAAGGGCGGGTCCTGGGGGTCCACCGCGGCCTGCATTTCTTCACCATCGGCCAGCGCAAGGGCATCCGCGTGGCCTCACCATTCGAGGGGCGGGCCTACGTCGTGGTCGAAAAACGCCACGCGACCCGGGAACTGGTCATCGGTTTCGATGATCCCGCCACACCCGGCCTCTACGCCCAAGGGGCATGGCTGGCCGGCATGTCGTTCGTCAACCGGCCCATCGCCCGGCCATCGAACCTTCTCGCCCGTCCTCGCTACCGTGCGCCCAAAGTTGAAGTGCGGGTCACACCGCACGAGGGTGGTGGCATGGCGGTGTGGTTTGCCGAACCGCAACGGGCCCTGGCCGCCGGGCAGATCTGTGCCCTCTACGACGGCGAAACCCTCCTGGGAGGGGGATTTTTCCAGACCATCTACCACGAAGCCGGTCCAGTCCTCCCACCCGGGAACTGAATAAATCCTTGGTTGGACGCGAAGGCAGAAAAGCATTTGGGAGGCCGGTTTGTAGGGAAGCCCCGCCCTGATGATAGGGAGACGGTCCTTTTTTTCTCTCAAGTCCCGGACCGGGGAAGATGTTCCCGGCTCGGAGTGGGATTCGAAGGCAAAGATGATTTCAGACTTGGGTGACGGGGACATCCTGGATATGCTTTGGCATGAACCTGCCGCTGGAAGACGCCTTTTCTGATATCCTGGGCAAGGCTTTCCGCGGGTTGGGCCTTGGCACCGAAGGTATGGAAGGCTTGCTCTCGGGAAAGTGGGACGCCCCCGCCGCCGAGGCCGCCTGCCGGAAGGCGGGCCTGGATTTTCCCGCCCTTCGGGAGATTGCCCAAGGACTTTGGCAACCACGGCCGGTCGCCCTGCCCGGGGGCCTGGCGATGTTCACCACGCCCTTCGGCGACATGACGGTGAATGCCTACCTGGCCTGGGATGAGACAACACGCGAGGCCGCCGCATTCGACACCGGAGCGGACGCGACACAGCTGCTTCGGAAACTTGAAACCGGAAACCTGAAACTTGAAACGTTGTTCCTCACCCACACGCACGGTGACCATGTGTTGGATATGGACCGATTGGTGGAACGGACCGGTTGCCGGGTCCGGGTGTCACGCTTGGAACCATTCGTGGGGGCGGAGCCTTTTGAGCCGGGGATAACATACAAGGTCGGGAGGTTGGACATCGAATCCCGTCCCACGCCGGGGCACTCACCAGGGGGAACCAGCTATGCCATTCACGGGTTAGGTTCTCCGGTCATGATCGTGGGCGACGCCCTCTTCGCCGGGTCGGTCGGGGGGATCAAGTCCGACTATGCCGGTTCACTTCACCGGATTCGGGAACAGATCCTGGGCGGGCAGGAGAACACGATCCTTTGCCCCGGCCATGGCCCGGTGACCACGGTGGGCGAAGAGAAGAAACACAATCCGTTTTTCGCCTGAAGGGGGGCGCATGAAGAAGCCATTGATTGCCTTTGTGGGTGTCGGACGCATGGGGGCCAACATGGCCCGCCGTTTGCATGATTGTGGTTATGGGGTCGCCGCTGTTTATGACCTGCACCGGCCCTCCGCGGAATCCCTGGCAGGGGAGCTGGGGGCGCAGGTGCCGACCTCGCTCGCGCAAGTGACAGCTTCGGCGGACGTGATCTTCACCGTGGTGACGGATGATGCCGCCATGCGATCGCTTTTCGCAGGCGAAGGGGATTCTCTTCTGGTGGGCGCGCAAGGAAAAGGATTCGTCAACTGCGCCACCCTGTCGCCGGGAATGCATGGGGAAGTGGAAAAAGCGGCGGAGGCCGCCGGGGCATTCAGTCTGGAGGCCTGCATGGCTTCCAGCATCCCCCAAGCGAGGGAGGGCAAACTCATCCTCATGTGCGGCGGAAGGCGCGCGGTCTTCGAGCGCGTGGAGGGCTTGTTGAAGGATCTGAGTGCCTCCCTGCGCTATGTGGGAGAAACGGGCCGGGCGGCGCAGGTGAAGGCATTGGTCAACATGGTCATGAACATCAACACCGCTGGACTGGCAGAGGGTTTGGGCCTGGCCGATGCCTTGGGCCTGGATCTGGCGATGGTCCGGGAAATCTTTTCCGAAACCGGGGCGGCGTCACGTGTTTTGCAAACGGATGGTGAGGACATGCAACGCCGGGACCACGCCTGCTTTTTCTCGGCATCGCACGCGGCCAAGGATTCGGGCATCGCCCTCGACCTGGCCAGGGCGGAAGGACTCCACCTTCCCTTGGCGGAAGCCACGTTGCAACAATACCTCCGGCTGGTGGACAAGGGGCTTGGGGAACTGGACAAATCGGGTGTGGCCGAGTTGACGTTCAAGGGGCGGGGTTAGAGCATTTAATCAGCACTCGTTCTCATACTCTTTCTCATTCTCGTGCTCACTGAATGGGAGAGAACGAGCACGAGAGCGAGTAAGAGAAACGAGTGGGAGCTGCCGCCCAACAGGAAGAGGATAATCAAACACTCCGAAGGGCGATGGCCTGGCGGTAGTTTTCCAGGACCTCGGCCTCGTGGCGGCAGCACATGCCAAGGTCACGGAGGAATCCGTCGTCGAGGGAGTAGATCCAGCCGTGCAGGCTGACGGGCTGTTGCCGGGCCCAGGCATCCTGGACCACGGTGGTGCGGCTGACGTTGAGCACCTGTTCGATGACATTCAATTCACAGAGCCGGTCTCCCCGGGCCTTGTCATCGGGACTGCGGTCCAGGGCGGGTTTGTGCTGGTGGCCGACGTCCTGGACGTGGCGGAGCCAGTTGTCGATGAGGCCCATCTTGCGCCCGGAGAGTGCGGCTTGGACGCCGCCGCAGCCGTAGTGGCCGCAGACGATGATGTGGCGGACTTTCAAGACATCGATGGCGTATTGCAGACAGGACAGGCAATTGAGATCGGAGTGGACGACCACGTTGGCCACGTTCCGGTGCACGAAGACCTCGCCGGGCAGGAGACCGATGATCTCATTGGCCGGCACACGGCTGTCCGAGCACCCAATCCAGAGGTATTGGGGGCTCTGTTGGTGGGAAAGTTTCTCAAAAAAACCCGGGTTCTGGGCCTTGATCCCGAGGGCCCAGTGGCGGTTGTTTGCGAACAGGTTCGGCAGCTCTTTCACGTTGGGAGTTTACCGTGAATAACGCAGAGAACGCCAAGGGGAAATTGAGTGGTAGACTGGAATACCAAAGCGCACTGACCGAGCGACAGAATCAGCGGGAGGGCGAGGCTCCCGCCGAGCCGGTTCGAGGTTTGTCTTCCCAGGGCGGCTCAGCCCCGCAGGCCAGCGGGGGAGCCAGGAGCTTTGCCCTCCCGTAAGGCGCTTGATCGTCTACTCAATATGATTTGGTATAACTGCGAGTCATTGTGACCACGCTCGCAGGGGGGCGGGCAAAAGACAAAAAAAGGCCGGGCGTCACCGCCCGGCCTATGTTCCGACAGCCGACTTCCGTCGTCTGTCCTCAGTCTTCGGTCCCGATCAGTAGGCTGCCTGGGCGCCCTTGATGTCGCGCTTTTTCATCCACGGCATCATCGAGCGGAGCTTGGCCCCGGTCTTTTCGATGGGGTGCTTCTCGCCCTTCTTGAGGAGGGCGTTGTACTTCTTGTAACCGGTTTCGTATTCCTTGACCCATTCGCGGGCGAACTTGCCGGTTTGAATATCCTTGAGGGCGGCTTTCATCCGTTTTTTCACACCCGCGTCGATGACTTTCGGGCCGACGGTGATGTCGCCCCATTTGGCGGTTTCGGAAATGGAGAAGCGCATGCCGGAGATGCCGGACTCATTCATCATGTCGCAGATGAGTTTGAGTTCGTGCAGGCATTCGAAGTAGGCCATTTCAGGGGAGTAGCCGGCCTCGACCAGGGTTTCGTAACCGGCCTGGACGAGCGCGCTGGCGCCGCCGCAAAGGACGGCCTGTTCGCCGAAGAGGTCGGTTTCGGTTTCTTCCTTGAAGGAGGTTTCAAGCACGCCGGCGCGGGCGCCACCGATGCCCTTGGCCCAGGCCAGGGCGATCTTCTTGGCGTCCTTGCCGGGATTCTGGTAGATGGCGATGAGGGTGGGAACGCCTTTGCCTTCTTGGTATTGGCGGCGCACGGTATGGCCGGGGCCTTTGGGGGCGACCATGATGACGTTCACATTCTTGGGGGGGACGACGGTCTTGAAGTGGACCGAGAAGCCGTGGGAGAAAACGAGGGTTTTGCCCTTGGTGAGGTTCGGCTCGATGTCCTTTTTGAAAAGCTTGGGCTGCTTGGTGTCCGGGGCGGCGATCATGATGACGTCGGCGCGTTTGACGGCTTCGGCGGTTTCCAAGACTTCAAAGCCTTTGGCTTTGGCGACGGCAATCGATTTGCTGCCCGCGTAGAGGCCGATGATGACGTGGACGCCGCTCTCCTTGAGGTTGAGGGCATGGGCATGGCCTTGTGAGCCGAAGCCGATGACGGCGATGGTTTTTCCTTTGAGCACGCCGAGGTCGGCGTCTTTTTCCGTGTAGATTTTAGCAGGCATGGGGCTTCTTTCTGGGTTGGTTTTGAAGGGATTGAAGTAGAAGAACGACGGTCAGTTACGGGGCAGGGCGACTTTGCCGGTCCGGGTGAGGTCGAGGACGCCGAAGTTGCGCATCAGCTCGATGAACTTCTCCACCTTGCCCTCGTCCCCGGTCAGTTCGACGGTCAGGCTCTTCGGTTGGACATCGACAATTTTGCCGCGGAAAATGTCGCAGACCTGCATGACTTCGGCGCGGGACTTGGAGTCGACCTTGACCTTGATGAGGATGAGTTCGCGGTCGACGGACTCGCCTTCTTTGAAATCACGGACGTCGATGACATCGACGAGGCGGTTGAGTTGTTTGAGGACCTGGTCGAGAACCTTGTCATCCCCCTTGACGACCATCGTCATGCGGGAAGTGTCCGGGTTCTGGGTCGGGGCGACGTTCAGGGTGTCGATGTTGTAACCCCGGCCGCTGAAGAGGCCGGTGATGCGGGTGAGAACGCCGAACTTGTTCTCAACCAAAACGGAAATGGTGTGTCTCATGGGGTCTTTCGGTCCGGGCCCTCCTGGCCGGGGCGGGAAGGACCGGAAATGGCCTGTCTTCCCCTGTCCGGGAGGGGCAGGCGAAGGGTGATTAACGCAAGGGGCCGTGGCAGGGTCAACCGGAAAAAATGGAAGTCTGAAGTCCCAAGTTGGGCGAGAAAAGCTGTTTTTTCATCGTGTGCACTGTTATTGGGTGTGTTGGAACGATCCCCTATTCGTTCAAAGCCCTGCGTGAACAATACTCCCCAAGCCAGCGTCGTGGTCGCCTGTCTGCCGCTTAATGACCGGTGTCCGTGGATCATTCCGGGCTACTGCCCCAAGACCCTGCCACGGCATACCCCAAAGAGAGGCATCAAACTTTAATGAAGTCCGAAAATGCTCGGGGAGGGTTGTTGTCTGGCTGCTTGATGAATCATCGCCTGCCGGGGGTCTTGGCAGCGCTGGTTTTCCTCGTGTTGTTTCTGCGTCTCTACTGGTTCGTCGACCACCATGCGGTGAATATGTTGTTTTGGGATCAATGGGACTTTTATCTTCCCCTGTTTAAAAATCTCAGCTGGTGGGATTTTTTTCTTCTGCAACACGGGCCTCATCGACAGGGGATCGCCTTTGTGCTGATGGGCGAATTGATTCCGCTTTTTGGTTGGAATTCACGGGTGGATGCCTGGGTGGTTTTCGCATGGATGACGCTGGCGGCCCTGGGGGGCGTATATCTGGCACGACTTTGCGGGGTCGGTGCCCTTTGGGCCTGGTTGGCGGGTGGATTGTTTTTCTTCAATTTGCGGATGTTTGAAATCTATCTCAGCGCCGCCAATCCCTCGCTGGCAAGTGCACCGCTTTGCTTGATTGTGATGGCGGGTTGTTGTTGGTTTTTGCCCTCGACCGGTCTGCGGTTGTCGCTTCTGGCCTTGCTGGGTTTTCATCTGGTTTTCAGCGGTTTTGGATTGTTCATGGGGGGGGTCCTGCTGATTTTATTCGGTGTGGAAGCCGTGCAAGCCTGGAAGGCCGGGGAAAAGCGGCGTGCCGGTTGGGCGCTGGGAGCGTGGGTTATCTTGGTGTCCGGCTGGGCTCTTTTTTTCCATGGGTGGCGTTTTTCGCCGGCCGTGGATCATTTCCAATTTCCCTGCGAAAGACCGCTGGACTATCTGATTTTCAGCAGCCACATGCTGGCCCATCTGCATGGGATATCCGGCACTTCGGGGTTTGCCCTGGCTTTGGGCTTGGTGCCGTTCCTGGCACTATCCGCGTTGTCGGCCTGGAGCGGTTGGCTGATGATTCAACAAGATCTGCTGCACCGCCGGGCCCTGGTGGTCATTTTCATGCTTTCCACGTTTGCCTTGTGTTTTGTGATTCATACGGCAATCGGGCGTGTGAGCCTGGGTATGGAGGCATCCCAAGCATCCCGCTACCTGACCTTGATGACGACGGGGGCGTTGGCCTTCTTTCTTTTTTTTGCTGGAGTATCCGGATTGAAGAAATGGCGCTGGTGGGGGGTGCTTTATCTGGGTTTTTTCGCTTGGGGGAACCTGCAGCCCAGTCAGGATGACTGGAGAGCCATCAAGTATTTCCACGACGGATTGTCCAATTGGAAGGCGAGCTATTTGGAAACTGGAGATGAATTGGCTGCCAATGAAGCCAGTCACTTCAAAGTCTATCCCAAACCGGGGGTCATCACCGGACGACTGGATTACCTGGAAAAGCACGGTTTGAATCTCTTTCTGCCCACAGGCGAAAAGCCATCACGCCCTTGATGATGTCGTGCCTGCATGGGGTTGGACCGTTCATACACCTTCTCGTTCTCCTGCTCGGGTGGGTCGAGAAAACAAGCACGAGAACGAGTAAGAAAAAAGAGATCCAAAACGGGCGGGCTAGAGGGGAAGCGATCCAAACACAAAACGCACTACCCCGACCGGGCAAGGACCTCGCGGACATAGTCTTTCCCGATGACTTCCTCGAGGGACTTTTCTTCCTTGGTCTGGGCGTGGCGCAAGCGTTGCTCCGGGGCGATCTCCCCGTGGACAAAGAATTCTTTCAGGGTTCCCACGGTAGTGGGGCCGTAAATGGCTTCCCGGTCGACGAGGATATACCAGACCATGCCGAGCGCTTTGAACTCATGGACATGGATCCAATGGCGTCCGTCGACGGAGATTTCATCCATGGGATGGAGGTGGGCCCAGTCGGCCAGGGCCCGCAGATCGGTTTCGGTGAGGCCGCTCTGGCATTCCGCCTGGCCCATCCGCCGCAGGGAAAAAGTGATGCCCGACTTTTCTTCTTTTTTGCCCCCTTTTTTGCCGCTCATATGAAAAAATTAATTTCCGAAGGCAGGCAAGGCAAGCCCACGAACTTGTCTTATTGCTCCGCCGGACATTGTTTGTTATGCACAGCCTGACCATGACCATCCCCCCAAAAATCAGTGTCATTGTCGTATGTGAGCCCATTGACGACACGCACAAGCTGGTCTTGCCCGATTTCAAAGCCCAGACCCTTCCTTTGGCAGATTACGAGGTTCTCTTTGTCGATGGCACGGGCGACGGGCGTCACGTGGAAATAATCGAGTCCATGGCAAAAAGAGAGGGCGCCGGGGCATCGTTTCGCCATCTTCCCGTAAGCAGTCTGAGCAGGTCCTACGCGCGCAACCGGGGTTTGGAGGCGGCCGCGGCCCCGCTCGTGTTGTTGCTGGCGGAGGATTTTCAAATCAGGGCGGAAACATTGGAGGCCCATGTCCGCTTCCATGAGCGACATCCCGAACCGCACATCGTGGGCGTGGGGGCGGCTTTTTTCCCGCCAGATCTGGCCTCGGATCCGTTCATGCGCTGGCTGGACGAAACGGGCACCCTGTTTGGCGTCAGCTTTTGCCCAGGCTCCATTCCGCCCCATTTTTTTTACGGGGCAAACACCTCGCTCAAAACCCATTTCCTGCGCTCGGTCGGGCCGAGCCATGAGGCCTTTCCTTTCCATGCCTGGGACGACTACGAACTGGGACTGCGATTGCAAGATGCGGGGATGCGGTCGTTGCTGGTTCCCGGAGCGGAGGTGGACCATGTCCACCACGTGAATCTGAGGGGCCGGTGCAAGCAGGTGGGGGAAGGCGGGGCCTCGGCGGTGGTTTTTGAGCGCATCCAGCCCGCGCGTCCACGCTCCTGGGGCGCACTGGTGGACACCCCGCTTGCCTGGCTGGCTTGGAAGGTTTGGCTCGCCTGGCTGGGAAAGACCCTTCTGCCACATGTGAAGACCCATGATCGTTACTATCGGGCCCGCCTGGATCAGGCCTTTGTCCGTGCTTACCGGGCCGCGAAATCGGGCCCTGCGACGGTCAATGGAGTGGGTCTCCCCTGATGCAGCGTTTTCTTGCTGGAGGTTGGCCGTCTTGGCTCATCCGCTTGGGACTAACCAAACCCCGTGTGCTGATTTTCGGCCAAGGTAAGTCAGGCAGCAGTGCGTTGTTCCATGCCCTCCGGGAGCAGACACCTTTCCCTCCAGGAACCACATTCTTCGAGCCATCGCTTGAAATCCAAGCCGCCTTCCCCAAGCAGGGTCGTTTGTTGGCCAAAATTCTGATCAAGAACATCGACTCTCAGCAGGCGTGGGGTGGTCTTGCGACGTTCAACCGCCGCATCCTGTTGGTGCGTGATCCGCGGGATCAACTGGTCAGTCGTATGCTTTACAAAATTTGGGATGTCCCCGCTTTTCGTGACGATGTCGCCATGGGGCGCTGGCTGGATTTGCTGCGCCGCAAAGAGACCTCCCCGGGTTCTATTAGTCTGCTGGAGCTTCTGCGCGAATATGGCTCGTGGTTCGGGGATGATTGGGAGTATCTTCTTCGCGACAACAGGCGGGACTATGACAGGCGTTGTGCCATCGTGGAGGCGGTGGGTGGTTTTTTTGTGTTTCGATACGAGGACTTTGTTGATGGACGGACGGAGGGACTCTCGGCCTTTCTGGGGATTCCAATCCACAACAGGGTCGAGGTTCCGCAGGAATTGGCGCGGGTGCGGCGGACCAAACAGCGGGGGGATTGGCGTCATTGGTTCATACCCGGGGATGTGGACAAGCTGAGGCCCTGGCTCCAGAAGCCTCTGGCCGAGCACTACCCTGGAAGCGATTGGGAACTGAGTCCCGCACCGCACATCAATCCGGGGCATGCCTCCGGCTATGTCAGGCGCATCGTGAATGAAAGGCGGGCCTTGGACGGCCTTCCGCCCCTGCCGGTCAGTTCTTCTTCTTGAGCTGCAAGAGTTCCTCGCTCACGCGACGGTATTGGTGCATGAGGAGATCGTAATCCTTCTTGGTCTTTTCCAAGTCGGCCTCGAGCTGGTTGATGCGCAACTCGCGTGCCACCTCGAGGGTTTCCTCGAGCTGGGGGTTGTCGGCCTCGGGATTGTCTGCCGCGTCGACGGCGGTATGGGCGGCGAGGAAGGCCTCCCCCAGCAATTCGGCCACAGTCTGGGTCTGGCCGTTGGTAACATGGGATATTTTCTGCTCCTTGGTCAGCTCGCCCGCGCTGAAGAATTCCCGGATGGTGCCGGTGCTGGTCGGGCCATAGGTCTGGCCGTCTGCCATGACCACCTTCCAGATCATCTCCAGGTCGGGCCATTCATGGGCCAGTTTCCAATTCTGGCCGTCGGTGGAGATTTCGTCCTCGGGGGCGACGTAGGCCGTATCGACCAGTCCCTTGAGATCCGGGAAGTCCATCGGGCCGAAGACCTCGGTTTCATTTTTTTTGCGGAGGCTGTATCGGATGTTAGGGGAATCGCTCATGGTTTATTTCCTGGGGATGAAGAGTTTTTGGCCGGTGTGGAGATTGTTGTCCTTGAGGTGGTTGGCGTTGCGGATGTCTTCGACGCTGACCTTGATGCCCTGGTCCTGGAAGGCCTTGGCAATGGACCAGAGGCTTTGGCCGGCCTGGACAATGTGTTCAAATCCCTCCTCGGCGCCTGCGCTTGGTGTGGGACCGGGGGCAGCCGGTGGCGTCGGGGGCGCGGGGGTGCTTTTCCCGGAGGCGACGATGTTGCTGACTTCTTTGAGCAGGGCTTCTTTTTCGGCGGCGCGGGCTTTTTCCTGGGCGGCCAGGGTCTTCCGCAATTCGGCGTTTTCTCCGCGGAGTTTGTCGATGTCGGCCCGCATTTCCTGGACTTGGAGGCGAAGTTGCTCGTTTTGTTGGACCAAGAGTTCGATCTGGTCGGAGGCCTTGAGGATTTTCTGGCGTTCGATGGCGGCATCCTCGGCCGCAGCGGGATCGAAGGCTGCCGGCAGTGTGGAGGCCAGCCCGCAGAGGATCATCCCCAGGATGGCCGGACGGCCAAGAGGAACAAGGGAGGGCAGGCAGGCGGGCATGACAGGTAGAGGGTAGTTTTTACTCAGGTTTCGTAAAAGCTAAAAATTGCCCCAGGTGCGCGAGGCGAGGGCTTCGAATTCCGATTCCGAAAGGACGGTGACGCCCAACTCCCGGGCTTTATCCAATTTGGAGCCGGCTTCCTCACCGGCCAGCAGGTAATCGGTTTTGGAACTGACCGAACCGCTGACCTCTCCTCCAAGGGCCAGGATGCGTTTCTGGAATTCCGGGCGGGGTTGGCTGAGGGTGCCGGTGATGACGAATTTCTTGCCGGTGAATGGGGTGGGGCCGTCTGATTTTGAAGGTTCTGAGGAAGGATGGATTTCCCATGCGGCCAGACGTTTGAGGATGCGGGAACCCGTCGGAGCTTGGAAGTAAGCCAGAACCTGAGCGGCCACGACCGGACCGACCTCAGTCACGATATCGTCCTCATTCTTGGAGGGTTGGGCCATGCCGGCGGTGAGCAAGCGGCCATGGGCCGCCTGCAGGGCGGCCAGGGCCGTTGCATGGGCCTCGGGTCCGGCTTTTTTGGCTGGAGAAATCGCGGCACGCAGGCCGGGGAGGGCGGCGATGTCGGTGAGAAGAGGGGAAGCCGCCAGATCCGGCAGCGAGGAATGGAAGCGGGCCAGGTCGCGGGCGGTGGTTTCTCCAACTTCCGGGATGGCCAGGGCGAGAATCCAACGGGAGAGAGGCAGGGTCTTGGCGCGTTCGAGGGCTTCCGCGAGCTTGCGGGCATTTTTGGGACCGAAGACGCGGGGTTCCTCCGGGGAGCCGAGGTTGAGGGCGGCAAGCCGGTCCTCCGTCACCCCGAAGAGATCGAGGGGTTCATCGACCAGACCGGACTCGACGAGTTTGTCGGCCACAATCCCGCCGAGGCTGGCCAGGTCGAGGGCTTCGCGCTTGGCCATGAATTCGAGGCGGCGGGTTTTCTGGGCCGGGCAGGAAAGGTTCTCGCAACGCCAGGCGACGAATTTTTCATCACGCGTGATCGGTCCGCTGCAGGCCGGGCAGCGGCCGCCGAGGGAGGCGAAGAGGTCGAAGGGAACGGACCCAACCGGGCGTTTTTCCGCAATGGCCTGTACGACGGCTGGGATGACGTCGCCGGCCTTCTCTATCACGACGGTATCGCCTATTCTCAGGTCTTTTTTCCGCACTTCGTCCTCGTTGTGCAGGGTGGCGCGGGAGATGGTGCTGCCGGCGAGGAAGACGGGCTGCAGTTCGGCCACGGGCGTGAGGACGCCGGTGCGTCCGACCTGCACGGTGATGCCGAGCAGGAGGGTTTCGGTTTGTTCGGCGGAATATTTGTAGGCGATGGCCCAGCGGGGAGACTTGGCGGTATAGCCCAGTGGCTTGTAGAGGGAGAAGTCGTCGACCTTGATCACCGCGCCGTCTGTCGGGTAGCCGAAGGTGCGGCGGCGTTCCTCCAATTCGGCCACGGCGGCAAGGACTTCGTCCTCAGAGACGCCACGGCGCCACCATTCGGGGGCGGGGAGGCCGGCGTCCCGAATCCAGCCCAGGAGGGCATCCTGTGTGTGGACCTGGAGGCCGTCGGTTTCGCCGGTGGCGTAGAGGACAATCGAAAGGGGCCGGCGGGCGACCAGGCGGGAGTCGAGGAGTTTGAGGGTGCCGGCGGTGGCGTTGCGGGGGTTGGCGAAGAGCGCTTCACCGGCTTCGCGGCGTTCATCGTTGAGCCGCTGGAAACCGGCATGGGTCATGTAAACTTCGCCGCGCAATTCAAGAATCCGGGGGGCATGGTCCAGGTGCAGGCGGACCTGTTTGAGCGTGCGGATGTTTTCGGTCACGTCATCGCCGCGTTCGCCATCACCGCGGGTGGCCGCCTGGACCAGGTTTCCATTTTCCCAGCGCAGCGTGACGGCCACGCCATCGACTTTGGGTTCGACGGTGAAGGCAGGCGGGTGGCCCGGGGGGAGGGCCTTGCGCACCCGGGCCAAAAAATCCGCCAGTTCCCCGGGCGCATAGGTGTTGTCCAGGCTCATCATGGGCTGGCGGTGGACGACGCTGCGGAAGGATTCGAGGGGGGCGGCACCGACTTTCCGGGTGGGGGAATCGGGGACGATCCATTCCGGGTGGGCTTCCTCGGCGTCGCGCAAGCGGCGGAAAAGGGCGTCGTAATCCCGGTCCGATATGGTGGGCGCGGCATGGACATGATAGGCCACGTCGTGCCGGCGGACTTCGTCCACCAGGCGCAGGTAGTCGTCGCGATTCATGGGTCGGAGGGGGGTGGGGATGGGCGCTTGCCGGGAAAAATCTTTTGCAGGATGGGGTAAAGAACAGGAAAGAGGACAACTCCACAGGTGATGCCGAGGGCATCGGCGACCCAATCGAAGACGTCGGGTGAGCGCCCGGGAGTGAAGGCTTGGTAGGTTTCGTCAAACCCTCCCAAGGCCATACCGAGGGCGATCATGGCGAGAGGGGCGAAGCCGGTTCGGGCCAGAAGGAAACCAAGGATGCTGTAAACGCCGAAGTGGATGATTTTGTCGCCAAAGGTGAGGTCGGTATGGGGAATTTGGGAGCCGGGGATGGATGAAAGGATGAGGATGAGCGCATAGAAGCTGAAGGGGGTCAGCAGCGGACGGAGCCTGGAGAGTCCGGGCATGGAGGGCACAGCGAGTTGAGGGTTGTAGGTTGGGTGATGTGGGAGGACTTAGGGTGGGAATAGGGTGGCGGGTTCAGCGTGTTTCCAGCGAACCTTGGAGCAGCGTCTTTTCGCGCATGTTCTTCTGGCCAAGGGCATCGCCGAGCGTGAGGACAAACTTCTGGGCTTTGAGTATCCGTTTGGGCGGAGAGAAAGCGCGGCGGATCGAGCCATCAGGGGCGGGTTCGAGGCGGGCGCAGGGCAGAAGGGTGCCGCTGCCGTCATCGGCCCAGAGGAAGAAGGCCTTGCCCTGTGGGGGCGGGGGTTCCGGGAGATGGGCCACGAAGACAAAACCTTGTTGGAGGGACTCGTCCCAGACGATTTTACCCCGGGCGGATCCCCCGTCCTCGATGGGGCCGAGCACGGCGACGCGACCCTCGACCTGGCCGAGCATTTTTTTCAGGAGGGTGTTTTCTGCTTCCAGACTGATTTGGGCGGGGGTTTTGGGAGCGTTGTGGGTGCGGTTGCGTTCCAGGGTGCGCATGTTGAAGAAGACGGCCAGGAGGACCCCACCGGCTAGGATGGGGAGCATGAGGATGCAGAAGATGACGGGCCGAGCCCAATCGGTCTTGGGGGTGGGGTTGGAAGTGGGAGAAAGGTCTTCGGGAGCGGCAGGCGTGGTCATGTTTCCGGATTAGACGAGGATCGGCGCTTTGCCACCGGTAAATGTGTTGTGGATGCGGTCAAGGAGTGGAGGTTGGACCCGTAGGCGAGACAGCTTCCGATGCCGAGGGGGTCTTTTCCACCCGTACCCCGCTGAGCGGGGTGAGGATGCCCTGGGCGAGGCGGAGGTTGACCAGCGCGAGGTGGTAGTCGGTGAGTGCGCGGAGTTCCTGGGTGCGGGCCGAGGCCGCGTCGCGCTGCAATTGGAGGACGGTGTAACTGGTGGAGATGCCGGCCTTGAGTTTTTCCTCCTCGGCGATGGCGCTCTGTTCGGAGATCGTGCTGGCGACCAGGTTGGACTCGTATTTTTTCCAAGCGGATTCGACGGTTTTGGCGGCGTTGTCGACTTCCAGGAGGATCTGTTGTTCGGTGTTTTTCAGGCGGAGGAGGGTCTGTTGCCGGACCAGTTGGGCGTCCTGATGGCGGGCCTTTTCGGCTTGGCTGCCCCAGGGGATTTCCACGCTCAAGCCGACGAACCAACCCGGGTCGCGGGTGTCGGCGACGCGGTTGAAGCTTTGCACGAGGTCGCGGTCAAGGCCGTTGAAGCCGTAGCTGCCTTCGAGGTCGACCTGGGGCAGGAGTTGGTTTTTGGTGAACTCCAAGCGCAGGCCGTCGGCCTCGGCCTGGCGTTGGAGGGCGAGGTAATCCTTGCGGTTTTGTAGGGCCAGGCCGAGGTCGACAAAGGAAGGTGAGAGAGCCTCGGGGGCGGGCAGAGTTTCGCCGGGTTCCAGGGGTTGGGCCAGGGAGGTGGCAAGGTCCCGGCTGATCAGACGGCGCAGGCGGTTGAGGTTTTGATCGACGGAAAGTTGGGCCTGGATGACATCGCTGCGGCGGAGGGCGGTTTCGCTGCGGGCCTGGGCGACGTCGAGCGGGGTCATGATGCCGTTATCCAGGCGGCCTTGGTTGTCCTTTTGCAGACGTTCGGCAAGAAGGAGGGTTTTTTCCTTCGAACGCAGGTCATCGAGGGAAAAGATCCATTCGTAATAGGCCCGGTGGACCTCGGCCACCAGCTGGTCGATGCGGTTGAGGAAGGTGGCGTCGCTTTGTTCCTTTCCTTTGGTGGCGATGCGGAACTGGGCGCGGTTGGCGGTGGGGCCGGCGTTCTTGAGGAGGGGGTGGCGGAGGGTGGCGCCGGCAAAGGCGGTGTATTCGTCCTCGAAGTTGTTCGAGGTGTTCATGCGGTTGGTGGTGTTGGCGGCGAGGCCGACTTCGGTCCCGAGGATGGTGGGCTGGGTGACGCCGGTGGAGGCGTTGAAGGTGCGGGATTCGAAGGAGGGAAAGCCGTCGGCGGCCTGTTGCTCGGAGGAACGTGGGGTGCTGTTTTCGCTATAGCGGGAGGCGAGGTTGAAGCGGGGGTCGAAGGCGGCGCGGGCGGCGAGGATGTTGGTGGCGGCCCGTTCGGGGTTCATGCGCTCGATGGCGAGGTCGAGGTTTTGTTCCAAGGCCAGCCGTATGGCCTCATCCAGGGTGATCACCCCCTGGGCGGGCGCGGTGGAGGAAGGGGACGGGGGCGCCGGTGCAGGCGTGGGCGTGGGCGTGTATTGGGCAACTCCGGCCAAAGGTGCCAGGAGCAGGACCAACGCCAAACCGGGGATGCGGTTCGGTTTCATGCCCCTAAGATGATGGACGGAGGGCTTCGTCCAGAGCCCCCCGGAGCGCCGGCAATCCGGTGCCGGTGGAAGCGGAGACGGGGAAAATGGCGTGGCGCACTTTGCGGCGGAAGAGTTTGAGTTGCTCATCGGCGCCGGGCACGTCCATCTTGTTGGCGACCAAGATGTGAGGTCTGGCGGCGAGGGCGGGGTCGTAGTTCTTCAGTTCCTTGCGCACGGCCCGGTAGTCGGCCACCGGATCGCGGCCCTCGGTGGCGCCCATGTCGATGATGTGGGCCAGGACGCGGCAGCGTTCGATGTGGCGGAGGAAGTCGAGGCCGAGGCCGACGCCGAGGTGGGCGCCTTCGATGAGGCCGGGGATGTCGGCCAGGGTGAAGCGGTGGGCCAGATCGACCTCGACCACGCCGATCATGGGTTCGAGGGTGGTGAAGGGGTAGGGGGCGATCTTGGGCCGGGCGGCCGAGAGGGCGGCCAGGAGGCTGGATTTGCCGGCATTGGGAAACCCGACGAGTCCGACATCAGCGATGGATTTGAGAACGAAAAAGAACTGCCCTTGTTCGCCTGGAAATCCCGGTTCGGTCCTGCGCGGGGCCTGATTGACCGAGCTTTTGAAGCATTGGTTGCCCCGCCCCCCGCGTCCGCCCGCGCAGAGGACATGGCGTTGACCGGGTTCGATCAAATCGATGACCTGGGTGGCCAGGGACAGGTCGCCGGAGCGTTCAAAGTTTTCCAAGGTGGTGGGGATGACCATGACGACGGTCCCCGGGGGGACCTTGATGACATGGTCTTTGCCGGTGCGGCCCGTGCGCTGGCTGCCTTTGCCATTCTGGCCCTTGTCGGCAAAATGGTGGGGGGACAAGCGGAGGTGGAGGAGGTTGTTCAGGTGGGGATCGACTTCGAGAACCACGTCGCCGCCTTTTCCTCCGTCGCCACCATTCGGTCCGCCACGGGGAATGAATTTTTCGCGGCGGAAGGCGCAACAGCCGTCTCCTCCCTTTCCTCCGCGGGCCCAGATGCGAACACGATCAACGAACATAACAAAACGAACGCTAGCGGAGTTTTCCCCGAAAGACAGGGTAAAAGCGATGCAAGAGCCTTGCCTTTGGGCTTTTAGGTGCTTTGGACGTCCGGGGTGGTGTTTTTGGAAGCGTCCCAATCCAGGAGTCCCCGCCAAGTGAAGGCCAGTAGCCAGGAGCTGGCGATGGCGGTCAGTACGGCACCCAGGGGGAGGGTCATCTTCAACACAAAGAGCGAAAAAGCACTATCGAGAGCCAGAAAGAAGAGAAGCCCGCCCAGTCCCAACAGGGCTTGAAGTGTCTGGTCGAGTTGTCCGGCCCATGTGGCCATCACAGCGGCGGCCAGCAGCAGCACAAAACCGACGAGAGGTGGGGCAAATTCGCGTGTTTCCCGCAAAAGCAATTGTTGCAAGACGTGTGCCTGGATGCCACCCGGATAGGCCATTCCGTCCGGTGTAACCACCGGGGTGACGGTATCCGGGTGTTCCATGGAAACGAGCACCAACTGACGCCGCATTTTGTTCAAATCAAAGAGGGGGCGGGCTTCGTTGTGGATTTGTTCGGCGGAAAGAACGGCGGTGTAAAATTCGACCTCTAACGGGGGTGGCAACAGACGGGAGGGAACCATGCGGAGGCGTCCCTGGATGTCGACCGGAATCCGGGCCAGCACGGCTTTTTGGTAGTCGCGTAGAATGATGTCTTCGCCGGGTTGCCATTCGCAGTGGGGCCAATACACCCCGATGGATTTGCCATAGATCACCAAGGGGAAGGCCGGAACCAGGGAACGCCCCAGACGGAAGATCAAGGGCACCCGGCCGGATTCGACTCCGGTGGTGGCGGACAGGCTGATGCGGTTGTTGCCCTGGTAGCTCTCGATCGGCCAGCGGGCGGAGCCGGCGAAAGGCAGTCGGAAGGAAATCCCGCTTTCGGAGAGCGGTTCGACACCGGGAGGGACCTGGTTTGGGCGCGTTTCCAGGGAAGGTTTGGCGGCCAGGACGACATCGCGGAAGGATTTCATCTGGCGGGAGAGCTGGCGTTCGTAGACCGGGTGCAGGGTGTCCGGGTATTCCAGAGGAAGGTCCAGGGCCAGAACCTCGGGTTGGAAAGGAGCTAGGGCGTGCAAGAGAATGGCATAATCCAGGTGAGGCCAGGGCCAGGCTTCATCCGACAAATCCTGGATCTTGATCTGCACCAATCCGCTTTCCCTGGCGGGGCCTGCACCCTGCCACTCCATCATCCGGTAGTGGGCGATATCTTCCCATTGGGTGTGCACTTCGCCCACCCAGACCATCCAGCCCGCGATCAAGCCCCCTGCGGCGAGCAACACCCAAGCCAGCCGGGCGCGCGCCCGGGCGATCATCCGGGAAGTGTCATCAGGCGTCGTCGTTTTATCCAAAGCGGGCCTATTTAAACGGATTCGCGAAAAAACAAAACATTCTCTTCCGGCAGAAAAAACCAACTTTTGCTTGCCATCGAAATAGAGTTGGCGAATCTTTCACACCCTACTAAGCGTTTTATGTTCATTTTGGCCAAGACAGAAGGTTTGCCAATGGCGGCTCCGGTGCTTTTCAGTCTCGGACCCCTCCAAGTCACGAATTCGATGATTGTTGCTTTGGTGGTGGCTGCGTCTTTGATCGCATTCGCCCAAGTTTCATTGCGTCAGCCCGCCTTGGTTCCCGGTCCTCTGCAGAACTTTTGGGAAGCGCTGATTGAGGGCTTGGCCAGTCTGCTCGAAAGCATCCTGGGCTGGAAACTGCTCCAATCGACCTTCTGGTTTTTTGCCACCATCTTCATTTTCATCCTGGCCTCCAACCTTCAGGCCCTCATGCCTGGTGTCGGGACCATCGGTTCCGGCTACGGCGAGCACTGGTGGGCCTTGGATCATATCACGATGCCCTTTATGCGTGGGGCCAATGCGGATGTCACCCTGACCTTTGCCATGGCTGTTTCCTTCTTTTTTCTCTGGTGGTATTGGGCCTTCAAGTTCAACGGCCCCCTCGGCGTGCTCAAACATCTCTTCGGTTCCCAGGCAAAACTCGGTGGCGTTCTCGGCCTCTTTGTCAGTGTCATCTTCCTATTCGTCGGACTCATTGAGGTCGTTTCCATCATGGTCCGCCCGATCTCCCTCACCTTTCGTCTATATGGCAACATCTATGGCGGCGAGGCCATGATCGATCAAATCAAGCACATGACCGGCTATTGGGCTGGTTTGGCGCTCATCCCTGTTTATACATTCGAGTTGCTCGTCGCGCTTGTGCAGGCGTTGGTGTTTTGCCTCCTGACGGCGGTCTTCACCGCCCTCATGTGCAAGCACGACGACTCCCACAGTGAAGAAGGAGGCCACGGCCACCATTAAGCACGGATCTCTCTTTTGCCTTCCGGACCGTGGGCCACTGCGGGGGAAGGCGGAAAACCTAAACAACAAAACCAACGAAAGACAAAACCATGCTCCCCATGTTCGCTGAAATCTCCGGTAACTTCCACTTTGCCCTCGCTGCCGTTGGCGCCGCCATTGGTGTTGGACTCATCGGGGCCAAGGCCGCCGAGGCCGTCGGCCGCAATCCTGGCGCCGCCACTCCGGTTCTCGTCCAGTCCATCATCGCCATGGCGCTCGCTGAAGGGGTGCTTTTCATCACCATCTTCCTCGGCGGCAAATAATCCACCGAACCAACCTCCCGGAGCCCCGGTTCGCGTAAACGAACCACGAACCGGGGCATCCAATCCTGCCCGCTATGTTTACATTCCTCTTGGCCGAAACCGCCCATGCTGAAGCAGCCGCTTCCGGTGACATCGCTCACGACCTCGCGGCCAAATTCCATGACCTGGGTGTCTATCTTCCCGGTCTGGTTTCTCAGATCGTTGTCTTCCTGCTCCTCGGATTGGCCTTAAAAAAATTCGCCTTCGGGCCGGTTCTGGCCGTCCTGGATGAGCGGAGAAAGAACATCGAGCAGAGCCTCCGCAACGCCGAACGCATCAAGCAGGAACTGGAAGAAGCCGAAAAAACCCGTGCTGAATTGATCAAAAAAGCCAACGAACAGGCCACCGCCCTGATCGAAGAAGCCCGCGCCAGTGCGGACAAGATCGGGGGCCAGAAGATCCAGGAAGCCATCGCCCAGGCCGAGAACGTCCTGCGCAAGGCCGAAGAAGCCTCTGCCCGCGACCGCGAGCGCATCATGTCCGAGATCAAGCAGCAGATGGGCCAGTTGGTCGTTGCCACCACCGCCAAGGTTGTCGGCCGCACGCTGACCCCGGAAGACCAAGCCCGCCTGCAAAAGGAAGCCCTGGGCAGCCTTTCCTGAAATGAAGATCCCCCGCAAAGCCCGCGCTTCCGCCAAGCGCCTCCTCCAAGTCTGCCGTCCGGAAGGACGCCTGGATGAGTCGCGTGTGCGTGAAACGGTGAAATGGCTGGGCGCGGAAAAACCCCGCCACTACCTCGCCATCCTCCAGCACCTCGCCCGCCTGGTTGCCGTCGACGAGGCCAATTCCACCGCGGTGATCCAGAGCCCTGTCCCCCTGGGCGCTGCCGAGGTCGGCATCGCCACCGCCCTCCGCCAACGGTTCGGAGAGCGCATCCGCATCCGCTCCGAGGTCAAACCCGAACTCCTCGGCGGACTCCGCATCCGCGTCGGCTCCGACGTCTGGGATGGCTCCCTCCGCGGACGGCTCGACACGCTGGCCAGAACCTTTTAACGGAATCCTAACCCCCGAAACCTATCCCCATCATGAGCACGCTCCTCGACGAAATCCAAGCCTCCATCCAGGGTCTCAAGACCCAGGCCAACCGAACCAACACCGGCACCGTCCGTGAAATCACCGACGGCGTGGCCAAGATCGAAGGCCTCACCGATGTCGCCTACAACGAAATGATCGAACTTCCCGGTGGCGCCACCGCCCTCGCCCTCAACCTCGAAGAAACCGAGGTCGGTGCCATCATCCTGGGCGACTATCAACACGTCAAGGAAGGCGACGAAGCCAAGACCACCGGGCGTCTCCTCTCGGTTCCCGTTGGCAAGGGCCTCCTCGGCCGCGTGGTCGATGCCCTCGGCCGCCCGCTCGATGGTAAAGGTGCCGTCAGCTCCGACACCACCTACCTCGTCGAACGCATCGCCCCCGGCATCATCAAGCGCAAGGCCGTCAGCCAGCCCGTCCAGACCGGCATCATGGCCGTCGACGCCATGATCCCGATCGGCCGCGGACAGCGCGAGCTCATCATCGGCGACCGCGCCACAGGAAAAACCACCGTCGCCATCGACACCATCATCAACCAGGCCCGCATCAACAAAGAAGCGGAAGCCCGCGGGGACAAGGATTTCCGCCCTCTCTATTCCATCTACGTCGCCATCGGCCAGAAGCGCGCCAACATCGCCCGCGTCGTCGGCGTCCTGGAGGAAAATGACGCCCTCCGTTACACCATCATCGTTGCCGCCACGGCCTCCGACACCGCCACCGCCCAATACCTCGCTCCGTTCTCCGGTGCCGCCATGGGTGAATGGTTCATGGAAAACGGCATGGACGCGCTGATCATCTTTGACGATTTGTCCAAGCACGCCGCCGCTTACCGCCAGATCTCCCTTGTGCTCAAGCGCCCCTCCGGCCGCGAAGCCTATCCCGGCGATGTGTTCTACCTGCACAGCCGCCTCCTCGAGCGCTCGGCCCGCCTGAACGAGAAATCCGGGAACGGATCGCTCACCGCGCTCCCCATCATCGAGACCCAGGCCGGGGACGTTTCGGCCTACATCCCGACGAACGTGATTTCCATCACCGACGGTCAGATCTTCCTCGAGTCCGACCTCTTCTACCAGGGTGTCCGCCCGGCCATCAACGTCGGGATCTCCGTCTCCCGCGTTGGTTCCTCGGCCCAGATCAAGGCCATGAAACAGGTCGCGGGCAAGGTCAAACTCGAATTGGCCCAGTTCCGCGAACTCGCCGCCTTCGCCCAGTTCGCCTCCGACCTCGACGCCGCCACCAAGGCCCGTCTGGAACGCGGGGCCCGCATCGTGGAAGTCTTCAAGCAGCAGCAGTACAATCCGATCCCGGTCGAGATCCAGTCCTGCATCCTGTGGGCGGTCCAGAACGGGCACTTTGATTCCGTCAAAGTCGAGAACGTCAAAGCCACCCAGATCAAGCTGACCGAGTTCCTGGCCAACCGCAAACAGGCGATCTTGGAAGAACTCAAAACGAAGAAAGCCTTCGACGACGGCCTCACCGCCCAACTCAAGGCCGCCATCGAAGAGTTCAAGACCATCAACAGCTGAAGACAAAATTTTCACCACGAAGAACGCGATGATCGCGAAGATGAAAGATATTGAGGAAATTGGAGGCCAGGTTCTGGATGCCGCTTTGGCGGTACACCGCGAACTCGGTCCCGGTCTACTTGAGTCGACTTATGAAGCCTGCCTGCTTCATGAGTTTTCTTCCCGCGGCATCCATGCACGCGCTCAAGTTGCCCTGCCGGTTGCGTACAAGGGACTTGAGCTGGATGCGGGTTATCGCATCGACATTTTGGTCGAGGGGCAAATCATCGTGGAACTTAAATCAGTGGAACAGTTGCTGCCGGTACATCAGGCTCAGATGATTTCATACCTCAAACTTTCGGGCCTATCTTTGGGCTTCTTAATTAACTTCAATGTCCCTCTGCTCAAGCAGGGATTCAAACGGGTGGTCCTCGGGGCTTCCGACATCAAAAACACTTCGCGGGCTTCGCGCCCTTCGCGGTAAAACATCATGGCCAACACACGCGACATCCGCCGGCGCATCAAGTCGGTCAAAAACACCGCCCAGATCACCAAGGCGATGCAGATGGTGGCCGCGTCCAAGATGCGCAAGGCCCAGGAGGCCGCCCTTTCCGGCCGTTCCTATGCCGAGGGTCTTGACCGCATGATCCACGATCTCAAGGAACGGGCCGAAGACATCCACCATCCTCTTTGGGGCAGAAGCAAACAGGGATCGAAGCAGTTGGTTCTGGTCATCAGCACGGACAAGGGGCTTTGCGGGGCGCTCAATACCAACCTTTTGCGCGAAACCAATTCCTTCCCGGATGATGCCTCCTTCGTCACCATCGGCAAACGGGCCAAGGCCTTTGTCGCCCGCACCGGAAAACACCTCCTGGCGGATTTCGAAATCAGCGAGAAGGCGTCCTTCTTGGAGTGCAAACAGGTTTCCCAGTTCCTCATCGACCGATTCACCGCCCTCGAGGCCGATGCGGTCACGGTCCTCTACACCCACTACATCAACACCCTGGTGCAGAAGCCCGTGGCGACCCGGATTCTCCCCATGGAAGAATTGACCGGCGCCGGGATTGCCCTCGCGGGCAAGGATGCCGGCGAGTCCCTCGACAAGGCACCGAACATTGATTACCACTACGAACCCAGCTCGCAAACGGTCATGTCGGAATTGCTCCCGGCCTACATCCACTTCCAAGTTTACCACATGATCCTCGAAGCCCGGGCCTCCGAGCACAGCGCACGCATGGTCGCGATGAAGAGCGCGACCGACAATGCCAAGTCCCTGATCAAGGACCTGACCCTCGAATACAACAAGGTGCGCCAGGCCGGCATCACCAACGAAATCCTCGAAATCGCCGCCGCCCAGATGGCGATGAATTCCTAAGAATCTCAAATCAGAAATCACCAATCAGAAATAACTCCATGAGTAACACCGGTAAAATTGTCCAAGTCATTGGCGCTGTCGTCGACGTGGAATTCGACTCAAAAAACATGCCCTCCCTCCTCCAGGCACTGGAAGTGAAATTCACCTCCCAGGGCAAGGAACAACGCATCATCCTCGAAGTGCAACAACACCTCGGCGATGGTTGGGTCCGCGCCGTCGCCATGACCTCCACCGATGGTCTCAAGCGGGGCATGCCCGTGGTCGACACCGGCGGGCCCATTTCCGTCCCCGTCGGCGAGGGCATCCTCGGACGCATCTTCAATGTTCTCGGCGAACCTGTTGACGAACTCGGTCCAGTCCCGCACACCAAGCGTTACCCCATCCACCGTCCCGCCCCGGATCTCACCGAGCAGGACACCAAGGCGCAGATCCTTGAAACCGGCATCAAGGTCATCGACCTCATCTGCCCGTTCACCAAGGGTGGCAAAGCAGGGGCCTTCGGCGGCGCCGGCGTCGGCAAGACCGTCGTCATCCTCGAACTCATCAACAACATCGCCAAGGCCCACGGCGGTTACTCCGTCTTCGCCGGCGTCGGCGAACGCTCCCGCGAAGGCAATGACCTCTACCATGAAATGGCCGATGCCGGCGTCATCAACCTCAAGGACATCGGCAAATCCAAGGTCGCCCTCTGCTACGGCCAGATGAACGAACCCCCAGGCGCCCGTATGCGTGTCGCCCTCTCGGGTCTCGCCATGGCGGAATACTTCCGCGATGAAAAGAACCAGGACGTGCTCCTCTTCATCGACAACATCTTCCGCTTCTCCCAGGCCGGCTCCGAAGTGTCCGCGCTCCTCGGACGTTCCCCGTCGGCGGTGGGTTACCAGCCCACCCTGGCCACGGAAATGGGCGAGCTCCAGGAACGCATCACCTCGACCAACAAGGGCTCCATCACCTCGGTCCAGGCCGTTTACGTGCCCGCTGACGACTTGACCGACCCGGCCCCGGCCAATACCTTCGCCCACCTTGACTCCACCATCGTGTTGGAACGGTCAATCGCCGAATTGGGCATCTACCCCGCCGTCGACCCGCTGGCCTCGACCTCCAAGGCCCTGGCCCCCGAAGTCGTCGGCCAGGAGCACTACGAGGTCGCCCGCGGTGTACAACGCGTGCTGCAGAAGTACAAGGACCTCCAGGACATCATCGCCATCCTCGGGATGGACGAATTGTCCCCGGAAGACAAACTCACTGTGTACCGCGCCCGTAAAATCCAGCGCTTCCTGTCCCAGCCCTTCCACGTGGCCGAAGTCTTCACCGGCACGCCCGGCCAGTATGTCTCGATCGTCGAGACCGTGCGCGGCTTCAAGGAAATCCTCGAAGGCAAACATGATGAAGTCCCCGAAGCCAACTTCTACATGAAGGGCGGCATCGACACCGTCGACAAGAAATAATCCGTCCACGGTTGTCCGTCCTCCGTCATCGGTATTCCATATGCCCACCATCCACCTCGAGATCATCACCCCCGAGAAAAAAGCCTACGAGGCCGAGGTCGACTCCGTCGTCGTCCCCGGCAGCGAGGGCGAGTTCGGGGCCCTGGCCATGCACGAGGCCTTCCTGACCCTGGTCAACCCCGGGGAACTGCGTGTGACCAAGCGCGGGAAGACCGAGCACTTGGCGGTGGGCCGCGGATTTGTGGAAGTGACCGGCCAATTCGTGCGCGTGCTGACCGACATGGCCCTGCAGGAATCCGAAATTGACGAGAACAAGGTGGAAGAGGCCCTTGAGCGGGCCCGGAAAGCACTCCTGGAAAAACCCACCGGCTCCGAAGCCGAAGCCCTCGCCGCCAGCATCCAGAAGTCGGTCGCCATGCTCAACCTCAAGCGCCGCAAGCGCTGAGGGTTACCCCCTAGGTGGGCATTTCCTTTGCCTCGGCTGGGACATTCGCCCGGCTATCACCTCGTTTTATAGTTTTCCCTCTAGCGGATTGCTCTCTGTTCTTCCGGTATGCTTCCGGCGACATCTTTTGAGCTATCCGGAATGCCCGGCAAAAATGGGTGCTGCTGCCGAACCCGCTTTGTTCCGCCACCTGTCGCACCGGCATGTTCGTGCCACACAAAAGTCGTCGTGCGGTTTGTAGGCGTAACTCCCGCAAGAAGACAGCTGGGGTTTTCCCCGTTTCCGCATGGAACATGCGTGCGAAATGTTCCCGTGAAATCCCAAACTGGGCGGCCACTTCCTTGATGTTGATGGGTCGCCGATGGTGGTCGCGGAGGTAATCCTGGGCGTGTCGCACTGGGGATTGGTTGACCTCCCGTATTTGCCCCAATTCGCGGGCCAAGGAGGAAAGCAGGCGAACCAAGAGTTCGCTCGTGTGGTAGCGGTCTTGAAATTCCTTGTTGTGATAGAGCCGGGTGATTTGTCTGAGCAAGCCGATGGTTTCTCCGTCGCTATCCAGGGTCACGATATCCCCATAGCGCTGGATCAATCCCCCCCAAAGTGCTTCTGCCCCGACAAAGTTGATCCAAGAGTATTCCCAGGGGATCGTTCCATCAGTGGGATAATAGTAAGTGGTGGGATCGCCCTGTCGCATCATCATCGCTTGGCCGGGTCCGCAAATTTGTTCACGCTTGTTCCGCCGGAGACGCCCTTCCCCGCTCCATGTGTATTGCAGGATCAAACTGAAAGGACGTCGGTCGTGGTTATCCCAGTGGTAGGAGGAGTGGATGGCGGCCTCGTGCGGGGATGCGGCATACAAATCAAGGAGGATGTCTTTCACGGGCTCTCTAAGAAAGAATATCACAAATTGTATATCAAAGATCACATTCTGCAAGTTGTGGTCCAAGGCTTGGATGGCTTGTATGAGCTATGGCCAAAATCACTTTCGTCGGCGCTGGCTCGGTTGTCTTCGCCAAAACCCTCATCTGCGACATCCTACAAAACAAGGCACTGGAAGCTTCCACCCTCTGCCTGATGGACATCGACCCGGCCCGCCTGCGGGTGGCTGACATCCTCGCCCGCAAGGTGGTCGAACAACTAGGGGTGAAAGCAAAAGTGGAATCCACCCTCGACCTCAAAAAAGCCTGCACCGGAGCCCGCTATGTCATCACGATGATCCAAGTGGGAGGATACAAGCCTGCCACGGTGACGGACTTCGAGATTCCCAAAAAATACGGCCTGCGCCAGACCATAGCGGATACCCTGGGTGTGGGCGGGGTCTTCCGCGCCCTGCGCACCATGCCGGAGTTGGTCAAGGTGGGGAATGCCCTGCGCGATTTCGGTGCCCCCGATCCGCTCTATCTCAATTACTCGAATCCCATGGCCATGAATATGATGGCCATCGACCGGGTGTGCCAGATTCCCTCCGTCGGTCTCTGTCACAGCGTGCAGGGCACTTCCCATCAACTGGCCAATTACGCCGGCCTGCCCTACGAGGACATCAGCTACAAGGTTGCCGGGATCAACCACGTGGCTTTCTTCCTCGAATTCAATTATCGCGGCCAGGATGCCTATCCGATCCTCTTCAAGGCCCTCGAAAATCCGCGGGTCTTCGCGCGCGACAAGGTCCGCTTTGAAATGATGCGCCGCCTGGGGTTCTTCGTCACTGAATCAAGCGAGCACTTCTCCGAATACTGCCCCTGGTTCATCCACCACGGTGAAAAAACCATCGAAGCATTCGGCATTCCGCTGGATGAATACCTCCGCCGCTGCGAATCGATCATCGCCACCTGGAAGGACACGGAGAAGCGCATGTTGGCCGATAGCAAGGTCGCCATCGGCAAGAGCCTGGAATACGGATCACAAATCATCAACGCCATGGAAAGCGGCACCCCCGCCGTGGTCTACGGCAACGTGCCCAACGACAACCTCATCACCAACCTGCCCGACACCTGTTGTGTCGAGGTGCCCTGCCTGGTTGACAAACAGGGCATCCAGCCCACGGTCATCGGCGATCTTCCACCGCAATTGGCTGCCATCTGCCGTTCCAACATCGCCGTGCAGGAACTCGCAGTTGAAGCCTTCTTGACCGGCAAACGCGAACACATCTACCACGCCGTCATGATGGATCCGCACACTTCCAGTCAGTTGACCTTGGACAACATCTGGAAGATGTGTGACGAACTCATCGACGCCCACCAGCGGGACGGTTTCCTGCCGCAATTCAAACCCGTGCGGAAAAATACCGGTCGATCGGAGGCCGCCTTGCAGCGTGTTTTCGTCTCAGTGGAGGAAACAAACAGCGTGCAAGCCGATGCTCGCAAGGTTTCACTTGAGTTGGTGGTGGAAAATGGAACCCGGATACCGTTCAAAGGAGACATTGTTCTGGCAGTCGATGGAGCAGCATTCCGTCTCAAAGGGCCTTCCCGCCAGCATTGTCAGGTGGCGGTCGGTGCAACTAAACGGATTCCCCTCGAGGTCGCACGTTTGAAAGAAAAAGAAGGTGCCGCGCTGGAGATCGGTGTTTTTTCAGATTCACCACATGTCCTTGCCCGCTCCTTCCGTCAACCCTTGAGAACGATCGTGAAGGTTGGATCAGGCAGACAGGCAGCTGCGCTGGAACTGGTCTGGTCGGGTAATCAGGTGGCCCAGGGAACCCTGGCCCGCGCAAAATCCGGGTTGCTTTTGCAATTGCGTGTTCATGATACCGATATCCTCACCCATTTCGGCCCCTTCTGGGAGGGCAGTGCCATTGAACTCTTCTTCGCTTCCCCGGGGCCTGCCCGTGAGTTGCCGAAGCATTGGGTCGTTTTACCGGACAAGAAAAAACCCACGATCCGCGACGTCCATCACGAAGGCGAAATCGTCGGCACCCGTGTCAAGGTTCAGGCCGATAAAAGTGGCTACGACTTTGAACTCCTGATTCCCTACCGTGCGGCCGGGCTTTTTCAGGACAATCCCTTCCTCTTCGAATTGCAGGTCCGGGTCAATGCCCTCGGAGACGCCCACGGGCGGGTGTGTCAAACTTGGCAGGGCTCGCCTGATGCTCACTTGGACACCGGGCACTACGCCCTCATCCAGCCAGTGTGAGAACGGTTACAGTTTTTCCAGCATTTTGGGGATCACCACCCGGCTGGAGAAAACAGTTTCGGCCAGTTTCCGGGCGCCCCGCCGCTCCGCCGGATAGTTTTCCCGTACGGTCCCGCACGCCCGGACGGCTTCTTCCAAAGTGCGGAAGTAGTGCAGACCGGCTTGTGGGGGAAGATCGGGTTCGAGTCCGGTGCTCTCGACAATGACCGGACGGCCCGCGGCCAGGTAACAAACGCTGCGGTCGCTGAACCAGCCGCAGCGGGATTTCACGTAACCTCCCTTGGCCGCACTGAACTCTCCGCCCGATCCGCGGATGAAGGCCTCATACGAGGGAAAGTCCGCGCAGACAGACCTCGCATCGCTCAAGTGCCAACCGGCCTCGGCATACTTTTGCAATTCTTCGCGGTTGTCGGCTATTTCAGTGGCGATCTCCAAAGGCACTTGGGTCTTTTGCGGCACCTCGCGATAAAGGGCGAATTGCTCGCTTTTGCCCGTGTACCATTCGCCCTTCCACTCGCACCAACTGTAGCCCTGCCAGTGGGCCACCGTGGTCAGGCGGGTGAAGTCGTCATCCCGCGTCTCGGGCCAGTGCCCCAGACAAACCGGCGGGAAGGTGTGCTTCCAATTGATCCCCAGGTGGGGGGCGCGGCAATCGTCCTTCCCCAGCCGGCTGCCGACAGTGAAAAACACATCATGACCCGCGAAGTTCATGTCGCTGCCGTAAACCTCGGCCCAAATCTGGGTGAAAGCCGGGTCGACATCGAGGTAGACCTTCTTCGCCCGCGGGAATTGAATCACCGTCGATCGGAAATGACCCGACATGTTCAGGAAGACATCGGCGTTGGCGGCGAAGTCGCGGGCCTCTTCCAGATTGGCGGCTTGGTCGTCGATCAGGAGCGTGGCATGGTCGTGGAGACCGTAACGGGTGAGGGTGGCCTGCCAGTGGCGTTCGTTGGCCGATAGCCCGGGCCGGGCGGGTTGCCAGCGGTCATCGATCAATTTTGCCGAGGGTAGGGATTCGACCAACCAGACCTCCCAGCCGAGGTCGCGGAAGCCGAGCACCCATTGGAGAAAAAACCAGGAATTGCCCGCAGCGGCGATGGGGTGCCCTGCGAAGCCGACGGCGATGACAATGCGGGGCATGGAGACCTTTTTACCGCGAAGGGCGCAAAGAACGCCAAGGAATTCTCAGGACTGGAAGCGAACCAAACCAGGCATCGGGCTGCAGGCAGGGGGAAGCATGCGGAGTCAGATTACCAAAAGTACCACTTCTTCGTGACCAGTACGTAGATGCCCAGGGCGAGGTTGGTCACGGCGTGCAGAAGGATGACGTCGCCGAGGGACTTGGTGCGAATGAACCACCAACCGGCCAGGGTGCCCCAGAGCAGGGCCACGCCCCATTGGTCGGCATGGGCCAGGACGAACATCCCTGTGGTGGCGGCAAAGGAAAAAAGAGTAAAGTGGCCGAGGTCGACTTTCTCAAAGTCCTCGTTCACCAGGAAGCGCTGGAGAAAGCCGCGCCAGAAAATTTCTTCCATGATGGGGACAACGAGCACGAAGCCGGCCATACGGAAGGCGATGAGGCCCCACTGGATGGCGGTTGATTCAAAAAGTCCGGGGTTGAAGCCCTCGGAGGGGTCTGGATTGGATTTGCCCAGCCAGGGGTAGAGGCCGACCCACAGGACCGTGCCGGCCAGACCGAGGAGGGTGCTGGCGAGGGGCCGGGTGAAGCGGACCGGGGGCAGCCGGTGCCAGATATAGCCGATGGTCAAGCCGACCGCAAAAACAGTGATCGGGTAGGTGAGATAAACCGCATGCTCGTGCAGGTCGCGAGCGGCCAAGAGAAGCATGAAAAGGACAAAAGGCGCGGCGAAGGGGAAAATGGGGTGGCGGATCAGGTCTTTCATGAATTCAATCAGAAGCTAACTAAGGTGACAGACAAGGCAAGTGCACTGGTGAATGGGCGGTTTTCAAAAAGGCTTCGTTTACGACAGGGTCTTCTGCTTAATTTTAACCATGCCCAACCGCCGTATCCCCGTCACCCTGACCATCGCTGGTTCCGACAACAGCGGGGGGGCCGGGCTGCAGGCGGACCTCAAAACCTTCACCACCCTGGGCACTTATGGCACCACGGCGGTGACCTGTGTGGTGGCCGAGCATCCGGGCAGGGTCACGCGCATCGACCCCCTCCCGCCCGAGGCGGTGTCGGAGCAGATCCGATTGGTTTTTGAAGCCTTCCCGGTGGCCGGGGCGAAAACCGGCATGCTCTATTCGGGAGCCATCATGCGCGCTGTCGCCGGAGCTTTGGCGGCGCTGCCGCCCCGCAGGCGACCGCCGCTGGTGGTCGACCCGGTTTTGGTGGCCAGCAGTGGGGCCCTTTTGTTCAAGCCTGCGGCGGTGCGGGCGATGCAGGCCCTCATCTTTCCCCTGGCGGCCCTGGTCACGCCCAACCTCGATGAGGCCGGCGTGCTGACCGGAAAAAAACTCACCTCCCTGGCCGATGTGGAAGGGGCGGCGGAATGGCTGGCAAGGCGGTTCGGCGTCCCGTTTCTGGTCAAGGGCGGCCACCTCCGCCTTTCCCGCGCCGTCGATGTCCTGCACGACGGGCGTCGCCTGCGTCATTATTCGGTCGCGACGGTGGCCGGGGTTTCCCCGCACGGGACCGGGTGCACGTATTCTGCAGCCATCGCGGCCGGACTGGCCCATGGACTTCCGCTGGAGGAGGCGGTGGCCGGGGGCAAGCGCTTCATCACCACGGCGATCCGTCGCCACCTGAAGCTGGGATCCTACCCATGCCTCAACCACCTGCCCGGCGTCCATGGCTGATGAGCATGATGTGGGCGACCGGGGGGTGCCCTGCCCTCTTTTCTGGATGGCCCTGGCTTCGGCCGCAGGCATTCTCCTCGGACATATCAAAGCAGTGCCACCAATCGCCTGGGTGGTGTTCTTTCTTCCGGCGGCCGGCCTGGCCTGGGTGGCCGGCAAGCGGTGGCGGGTGGTGGCTTTGTGGATGGCGGTGGGGGCGGCCTCAGCCCTCTGGTTCCAGGCCCGCGCGCTCAGTTTGCCGCCGGCACATCTTTTCCACCAAGTGGGTTTGACCCCGACCGAGGCGCGTTTACGCATCGAGGTGGCGGAGGACCCGGTAGAACGCCGGGCCCGCGGGGGCGGCGATTCCACCCGTTGGGAGTTCCGCGCGCGTGTCGTGGGTATCAATCAGTCGGGTCAATGGCGGGAAACGGACGGCTGGGTTCAGGTGCGTTTCGAAAATCCGTCGGATCCGGATCCGGCCTACGGCGACGTCATCGAGGGCTCCGGTTACCTGGCCCCGCCGCGGGTGACGATGAATCCGGGGCAGTTCGATTATGCGGCTTGGTTGCGGAGCCGTGGGGTGCTCTACCAGTTTTACCTCCATGGCCCCGATGCCGTGGCCGTCGAACACGGGCGGGGTTCATGGCTTCTCCATCGTGCGGTGGCGTTCAAACGCCACATGCGCCGCCTGCTCAACCTGGGATTGGAGGACCGGCCGGAACCCGCGGGACTGCTCTCGGCCATGTTGTTTGGTTACCGCGATGGCATGGCCGAGCCGGTGGAAGAGGCGTTCCGGGTCACGGGGACGATGCACCTCTTTGCCGTCAGCGGACAGAATGTGGGCATCATTTTGGGAATGTTGGTCTTGGTGCTGAGGACCGCGGGGTTGATCCGTTGGCGTTGGAGTTGGCTGGTGTTGCCACTGCTGCTTTTGTTCTGCCTCAGCACCGGAATGCAACCGAGTGCCTTCCGTGCTTTTGTCATGGCCGGTTTGGTATCCGTAGGTTGGGCCCTGTATCGTCCCGTGGGTCTTTTCAACATTCTCGGGGCGGCGGCCCTTTTCATGTTTGTCTGGGATCCCCGCATACTGACGGATCTGGGATTCCAGTTGTCGTTTGTTGTGTTGTTGGGGCTTTCCCTGTTGGCCCCGCCTCTGCTGCGTTGCTGGGTGCGGTGGGGTGCCCCTGATCCGTGGATTCCACGGCGGTTGCTCCCGGCCTGGCGCCTGCGGGTCGAATCGGCCTGGCGCGCCGTCGGAACGGTGGTGGCGGTTTCTTTGGCCGCATGGCTGGCCTCGCTTCCGCACAGCATCGGCTGCTTCCATCTCTTCGCCCCCGTGGCTTTGCTGGCAAACATCCTGGTCGTTCCGCTGGCGGGAGTGGTCCTGGTTCTGGGGTCGGTATCGGTGGCGGTGGGTTCGGTCTGGGGTGCGCTGGCCCTGCTGCCGAATTTGTGCAGTGCGCGGATCCTGGAATTCATGGCTAGTGCCATCACCTTTTTGGCGGGAGTTCCCGGCGGCCACGGCTTTGTCGTTCTGCCCTGGGACCGTCCGCCGGCCGGGGCGGTGGTGATGACGGTTCTTCACGATGGACCCGCCGCCCCGGTGGTGGTGCAGGCGGAGGGTCGTGCCCTGCTCCTCGATCCCGGTCCGGAAAGAACCTGGGAATACCTGGTCGATTCCTTCCGTCGTTGGCAGGGGATCAACGAGTGGGAGGCCGTGGTCCTCGGACACGGCGGTGCCCGGCGGATGGGTTCGGCCACGCAGATCCTGGCCGGGGTGCCGGTGCGGGAATGGGTCGACTCCGGCTGGCGTTCCCGTTCGGGGGTCCAGCACCGCTGGCTGGCCGCGTTGCAGGAGCAGGGCAAGGGCAAACGATTCTGGCGCAGGGGGGACCGCTTTTCCTGGCCGGGCGGCTGGACCATCGAGGTGTTGTGGCCGGGGTCGGAAATGGACCTGGAACGATTGGAAGACCGCGGCCTTGTCTTCCGCGCCTCCGGCCCCGGTGGGGCGGTTTTGTTCGCGGGGGATATCTCGGCCGAAGTCGAGCGACGCCTTCTGGCCGCGGGTGCCGGGTTGCGCGCGGATGTTCTGCTGCAGGGGGAACACTCGGCCGGGCTCAATCTTTCCAGCGCGTGGCTGGAAGCGGTTCGGCCCTCGGTCCTGATCCGTCCGGGTCGCGGCTACCAACCTGACCATTCACTCGACGACCATTTTTGGCGGGACGTGGAGCGTTTGGGCGTGAGGGTGCTGCAACAGGACGATTGCGGGGCGGTGGAGCTGCGCTTCCGGCCGGAGGGGCTGGAGACGGTGCCCTTCCGGAGCGCTAGCGATTGATACAACCGCGACCCTGGCAGGCTTTTCAGCGCTGGCCGAGTTCGATCCAGCGGTTGCCGTCGCGGGCGAGGAGCTTGTCCGATTCCACCGGGCCCCAGCTGTTTTCCTCGTAGTTGGCCACGGGGGCGTCCTTCCAACCGGCGTAGATGGCATCGGCCAGACGCCAGGCTTCCAAGACTTCATCGGCGCGGGTGAAAAGGGTGGAGTCACCGACGGTGAAGTCGTGCAGGAGCCGTTCGTAAGCCTCGGGGGAATAGGAACCGAATTTGCTTTTGTATTGGAAGTCCATGTCGACCGCGCTCATGACGCTCTTCCCGGGAACCTTGGCGTTGAAATTCAAGTGGATGCCTTCCTCGGGTTGCAGGCGGATGTGGAGGCGGTTGCGGTGGACGTATTCCCGCTCGCTGGCCTGGAAGAGGGACATCGGTGGCCGTTTGAAGACAACGACGATTTCACTGGCGCGGGTGGAGAGGGCCTTGCCGGTGCGCAGATAGAAGGGAACACCGGCCCAGCGCCAGTTGTCGATGTAGAGCTTGAGGGCGACGTAGGTTTCGGTGACGGAATCGGGGGCGACCCGGTCGGCCGTCTTGTAGCCATTGTATTGCGCACGGACGGAGATCTGGGGCACGACTTCCAACCGGGGTGTCGGGATCGAGCGCAGGACCTTGACCTTTTCATCGCGGATGGCTTCGGAGTGGAGCGAACCGGGGGGTTCCATCGCGGTGATGGTCAGGAGTTGCATGAGGTGGTTTTGCACCATGTCGCGCATCGCCCCCACACCGTCGTAGTAGCCACCGCGCGTGCCCACGCCTTCTTTTTCCGCCACGGTGATCTGGACGTGGTCGATCATGGAGCGCTGCCAGATGGGTTCGTAGATCGAGTTGGCGAAGCGGAAATAGAGCAGGTTCTGGACGGTTTCTTTGCCCAGGTAGTGATCGATGCGGTATAGGGATTCCTCGTCGATGCACTTCTGCAGATCGGTGACCAGGGTGCGGGCGGACTGGTAGTCGTGGCCGAAGGGTTTTTCGATCACCACGCGGGAGGGCAGGCCGTGGCCGACGAGGCCGACCTTTTTCAATTCCTCCATGACCGGGGAGAAAAACTCCGGGGCGGTGGCCATGTAGAAAAGCTGTTGTTCCAGGCCACGTTCCTTGGCCAGTTTTTTCAACTTCTCGGCCAGTTTTTGGTAGGAGGTGGCGTCGTCGAAATTGCCCACGTGGTAGGAGACATGCTTTGAGAATTCGTTCCAATCACTGTCGCTCACCGGGGCCAGACGGGAGAACTTGGTCGTGCCTTCCTTCATTTCTTCGCGGAAGGATTCATCGGTTTTTTCGCGGCGGGCGAAGCCGATGATCTCGAAATCCTGGGGAAGGGCCTGTTCCTTCCACAGGCCGAAAAAGGCCGGGACGAGCTTGCGGCGGGTCAGGTCGCCGCTGGCGCCAAAGATGACCACGCTGAAAGGTTTGGCGTTGCGGGTGGGAGCGGAAGGAGTGGGGGTGGAGGTGGGCATGGGGGGTCCCTTCGGGGAGTGAGGAATTTAGTCCAAGGTGCGGGGTGCGGCAACGGATTTTTCCCGCCTCCTGCGGGGCTCAAGCCGCGCAGTGGTGGATGACCGGCTCGGTCAGGTCGCAGTGCACGCGGGCTGCGGGGAAGGCGGACGCCTCCCCGGCGGCCATCCGGTCGACCCAGGTTTTTTTCCTGGTGCCGCGGGTCAGGAACCAGACGGCACGCGCCCGTTTGAAGGCCGGGTAGGTGAAGGTCAGCCGTTTGGCCTTGAGTTGGGGCACTTCATGGACCACCACCGGGCGGATCGACTCTTCGAGGGCGGTCGTTCCGGGGAAAAGCGATGCGGTATGGCCATCGTCACCCACTCCGAGGAGGATGAGGTCGAATTTGGGCGGGTCACCGGTTTCCCGTTTGATCAGGTGTTCGTAATCCAGGGCGGCCGAAGCATAATCGCGCATTTCCGTTTTCCACCGGTGCAGGACGGGTTTTTTCGGGTAGAGGGATTCAAAAATCATCCGGTAATTGCTGTCTTTGTGTTCAGGCCCGACGCAACGTTCGTCGCCGATGAACAAGTGGGTGGCCGACCAGGGCCAGTCGGACCGGGCCAGGGCACGGTAGAAAGCCCCCGGGGTGGATCCGCCGCATAACGCGACCTGGAAGGCCCCCCGCCGGGCCACCGCTTCCCCGCCGAGCGCCCGCCACTCAAGGAGCAGTGTTTCCAGCCAAGAGGACTCGTCCGGGTATTCGCGCAGGATCATGGACTGACCATGACAGCGCAATGCCCCCCTCAGGCAAAGCCAAATCCGGTCCAGTTTTCCCTCGCCTCAGGCGCGGCTTCCTCTAGGAAAAGGGCATGGGATTGCTCGACGAATTGGACCTGCAGAAACAAATCGCCTCGAAGGAGGAATACAAGGAGCGGTTGAGCAAGTACCAACTCGAATTGCTCCACCGCCAGCGCATCCTCCTGGAAAAGCGCCGGAATCTGGTTCTGGTATTCGAGGGGCCGGATGCCGCCGGCAAGGGCGGCGTCATCAAACGGGTCACCGAGAAACTCGACCCCCGCAACATCCGTGTCTATTCGATCGTCAAGCCCACACCGGAAGAATACGCCCACCACTACCTCTGGCGCTTCTGGGGGAAGATTCCGGCCTACGGGCAGGCGGTCATCTTCGACCGCAGTTGGTATGGGCGCGTCTTGGTCGAACGGGTTGAGGAGTTCGCCACGCGCAAGGAATGGCGGCGGGCTTATGATGAAATCAATTCCTTCGAGAAGACTCTGGTCGATGATGGCACCATCCTGCTCAAGTTCTACATCCACATCACCAAGGAGGAGCAATTGATGCGTTTCAAGCGTCGTGAGGCCGATCCCTACAAGCACTGGAAAATCAGTGATGAGGACTGGCGCAACCGGGAGAAGTGGGACCAGCATAATGAGGCCGCGGAGGAGATGTTCCGCCTGACCAGTCCTCCGCACGCCCCCTGGAACCTGATCGAGGGCAACTACAAATGGCACGCCCGGGTCAAAGTGGTGAAGGCCATCACCAAGGCTTTGGAAAAGGAAATCGGGGACTGATCCCAACCCGGCCTGCCTCCGACACACCCGACCACTCGCTTCCATGTCCGCCCACAGCCATCCTGAAGTTCCGGAACTGGCCCTGCCGGTGAAGATTTATTTCTACGACACCGACGCCGGGGGCGTGGTGCACAATGTGGCCTACCTGCGCTTGATCGAGCAGGCCCGGAGCGAACTGGCGGAGCATCTGGGGTGGCCCCTGGCCGAGATGACCGGTGGAAGGGACTGTCCCGTGGTGGCCCGCACCGAGATCGATTATTTGCGCCCGGCCCGCCTGGGAGATCCCTTGGAGATCGTCGGCCGTTTGACCGGAATCGAGCGGGTGCGCTTCCATCTGGAATTTGAGATGCGACGCACCGACGATGCCACGGTGTTGGTGCGCTGCCGCCAGATCATGGTGCCGGTCAACCTGGCCACCGGCCGCCCGCAGCCGCTGCGCCCTGACTGGAAGGAAAAATGGCCCCACCTTTTCCGTTGAGACCGGCATGGATAACACTTGCGCCGGATACCGACGTTTAACAATCTGAGTCAACTTTCGCCAACCCCACCCCCCAATAAAGAAGAGATACCAGGACATTCCCCATGAGCACCCCACACTGGAAAAAATACACAGAAACCCTCTACCGCCACGAGGGCCTTGACCTCAGCCTCGACATCAGCCGGATGAATTTTCCAGAGGGCTACTTCTCCACCATGGCACCGGCCACCACCAAGGCCCTGGCCGATATGAAAGCCCTCGAGGGCGGGGCCATCGCCAATCCCGATGAAAAACGGATGGTCGGCCACTATTGGCTCCGCAATCCCGCCATCACTCCGGATGCGGCGTTGAAAAAAGAAATCATCGATACCCTGGCCGATGTGAAACAATTCGCGGCCTCGGTGCACAGCGGGGCGGTCCGCCCCCCGAAGTTTCCCAAGTTCGAACGCGTCCTCATCGTCGGCATCGGGGGCTCCGCCCTGGGGCCGCAACTGCTGGCCGATGCCCTCGGCACTTCTGCGGACAAGATGCATGTCCACTTCCTCGACAACACCGATCCGGAAGGCATGGCCCGCGTTTTGACCGCCATCGGCACCGACCTGGGCCGCACCCTGGTTCTGGTCATCTCCAAGTCCGGGGGCACCCCGGAAACCCGCAACGGCATGTTGGAAGTCCAAGCCGCCTACCAGGCCAGGGGTCTTGATTTCGCCCCGCATGCCGTGGCCATCACCGGCGTCGGCAGCAACCTCGACAAGGTTGCCGTGGCGGGTGGCTGGCTCAAGCGATTCCCCATGTGGGACTGGGTGGGCGGGCGCACCTCGGTCATGAGCACCGTCGGCCTCGTCGGCATGGCCCTGCAGGGCATCGACATTGATGCCTTCCTCGAGGGGGCGAAGGAAATGGACGCGGCCACCCGGGCTGGGGAAGTCCGCCAGAACCCGGCCCTCCTCCTGGCCCTGATGTGGCACCATGCCGGCAGTGGCCGCGGGGCCAAGGACATGGTTGTCCTGCCTTACAAGGACCGTCTTGTCCTCTTCAGCAAATACCTCCAGCAATTGGTGATGGAGTCGCTGGGCAAGGAAAAGGACCTGGATGGAAAGACCGTCCACCAGGGCATCGCGGTCTACGGCAACAAGGGGTCGACCGACCAGCACGCCTACGTCCAGCAGTTGCGCGACGGGATCAACAACTTCTTCGCCACCTTCATCGAAGTCCGGCAGGCGGGCGGGGCCCGGGTCGAAGTCGATCCCGGTTTCACTTCCGGCGACTACCTCCAGGGATTCCTCCGCGGAACACGTGCCGCCCTCAGCGAGGGTGGCCGGGAAAACATCACCGTCAGCATCGCCGCCGTTTCTCCCCGCACACTTGGTGCGCTGATCGCGCTCTATGAACGCGCGGTCGGCTTTTACGCCTCCTTCGTCAACATCAACGCCTACCACCAGCCCGGGGTCGAGGCGGGCAAGAAGGCGGCCTCGCGCCTTTTGGAATTGCAGTCGAAAACGGTGGCGGCTTTGGCGTCGGCATCGGCCTCCGGGCCGGTCACGGCCGAGACTCTGGCGGCCGGATTATCCGCAGATCCCGAGGATGTCTATCACGTCCTGAACCACCTCGCCGCCAACGGCGGAGCCCGGGTGACCCGGGGAACCTCGCCTGCCTTGGATCAATTCACGAAATGACAGGAAACTGGGAAAGAGGGAAAAGAGATCGGGCGGATGAGCGAGATAAGGAAAACAAGGAAAATAGGGGAGCGAGGGTCCCGGTCAGTTCAGGCTGATCCAGGCTTTCATCCCGGGTCGGTCCTTGGACTTGTGCCGCTTGACGATGCGGACCTGTCCCGACTGGTCGCGGATCTTGAAACAACCGTTGACCGTATAGCCGATCAACTCCGACACCCAGGTCATTTGGGTGCCGGTGCCGGATATCGTGGCCAAGCCCGGAACGAAAACCTGTTCGGATTCGCGCGGGGTTTCCATCGCTTGGGGTTGGATCGCTTCCATAACACTGTGATATTAGCACAGAGCGTACCCGGTTGACGTGAAAAAGAGGTGTCGAAGCGGCTTGAATCGCCTAAATGCCTATCTCCCAAGTGCTAACCTTCCATTAATATTCTGTTCACCATCGCTGCCCAAGCGGCAGGAAGCACGATGAAAGGGCAAAAGTGACCTAGCGCCCCCCCCTTGGATGGGCCCCCAAAGGGCCGGTCCGGCAGGCATCCGCCCCATTGACTCCCGGCTTCAAAATCCTTTAACTCAAAGAATCCATTCTTCCAACCCAAGGCACCCATGACCCAACCCACCATCCTCTACACCCTGACCGACGAAGCCCCCGCACTGGCGACTTATTCCCTCCTTCCCATCGTGCAGGCCTACAGCAAACAGGCCGGAGTCAGCGTGGAAACACGCGATATCTCCCTTTCCGGTCGCATCCTCGCCGCTTTCCGCGACCTGCTTCCCGCCGGCCAGCAGGTTCCGGACGCCCTGGCCGAGCTCGGGGCATTGACCCTCAAGCCCGAGGCCAACATCATCAAGCTGCCCAACATCAGCGCCTCCGTTCCCCAGCTTAAGGCCGCCATCGCGGAGCTTCAGGCCAAGGGATACGCCCTGCCCGCTTATCCCGAAGTGCCGCAGAACGCCGCCGAAAAAGATGCCAAGGCGCGCTACGACAAGGTCAAGGGCAGTGCCGTCAACCCCGTCCTGCGCGAGGGAAACTCCGACCGCCGCGCCCCCAAGGCGGTCAAGGATTACGCCCGCAAACACCCCCACTCCATGGGGGCCTGGACGAAGGATTCCAAGACCGCCGTCGCCACCATGGGTCGGGACGACTTCTTCTCCAATGAAAAGTCGGTCACCGTGCCCGAAGCCGTCACCGTGCGCATCGAATTCGTCCCGACTGGATCTGCCACGGCGGTAGTCCTCAAAGACAACCTCCCGCTCCAAGCCGGCGAAATCCTCGACGGCACCTTCCTCAGCCGCCGGGCCCTGGTGGCCTTCTACCAGCAGCAAATCGCCCGCGCCAAGCAGGACGGCGTGCTGTTCTCGCTCCACCTCAAGGCCACCATGATGAAGGTCTCCGACCCCATCCTTTTCGGACACGCGGTGAAGGTCTTCTTCCGCAACCTCATCGCGGATCACGGCCCGTTGTTGGAAAAACTCGGGGTCGATTTCAACAATGGATTGGGTGATCTGGTGGCCAAGATCGCCTCCCTCCCGCCGGACCAGAAGGCCGCCATCGAGGCCGGCATTCTGGCCGCCTATGAAGCCGGCCCCGCGCTGGCCATGGTCAACTCCGACAAGGGCATCACCAACCTCCACGTGCCCAGCGACGTCATTGTCGATGCCTCCATGCCCGCCATGATCCGCACTTCCGGCCGGATGTGGAACGCCCAGGGCAAACCCCAGGACACCCTCGCGGTCATTCCCGACAGTTGTTACGCCGGCGTTTACCAAACCGTGATCGACTTCTGCAAAAAACAGGGGGCCCTGGACCCGCGCACCATGGGTTCCGTTTCCAACGTCGGCCTCATGGCCCAGGCGGCCGAGGAATACGGCTCCCACAATAAAACATTCGAGCTTCCCTCAAATGGAACGGTGCGCGTGGTCACCGTTCCGACGCCAGGCGGCGGAGGTCAGAAGGCGGAAGTTTTGATGGAGCACGCAGTCGAAGCGGGAGACATCTGGCGCGCCTGTCAAACCAAGGACGCCCCGGTGCGCGACTGGGTCAAACTGGCCGTGAGCCGGGCCCGTGCCTCCAAGACCCCCGCCGTCTTCTGGCTCGATGAAAAACGCGCCCACGACGCCCAGATCATCGCCAAGGTGAACACCTACTTGAAGGACCACGACACCTCCGGTCTGGACCTGCGCATCCTCCCGCCCGCCGCCGCCTGCCAGTTCAGCCTGGAGCGGATTGTCCAGGGACTCGACACCATTTCGGTCACTGGCAACGTCCTGCGGGACTACCTCACCGACCTCTTCCCGATCCTGGAAGTGGGCACCAGCGCCAAGATGTTGTCGATCGTCCCCCTCATGAACGGGGGCGGCTTGTTTGAAACCGGCGCCGGGGGTTCGGCTCCCAAGCACGTGGAGCAGTTCCTCCAGGACAACTACCTCCGCTGGGATTCACTGGGGGAATTCTTCGCCCTGGCCCCGTCCTTCGAGCACATCGCCACCACCTACCAGCATGAGAAAGCCCGCGTCCTTGCCGAGACCCTTGATGCCGCCACCGGCAAGTTCTTGGAAAACGACCGTTCCCCCGGTCGCAAACTCGGCACCCTCGACAACCGCGGCAGCCACTTTTATCTGGCCCTGTATTGGGCCCAGGAATTGGCCGCACAAACCAAGGACCGGGAACTGCAATCCGTGTTCACGCCCATTGCCCGGGAGTTGGAGGGGAACGAAGCCCGGATTGTGGAGGAACTGAAATCCGTCCAGGGCCACCCGGTCGACATCGGGGGCTATTACCGCCCCGACGAGGCCAAGGCCGTGGCCGCCCTGCGCCCCAGCAAGACGCTCAATACCATCTTGGCGAAGCTTTAGAGATGTTCCATTTCACTGGCACGTTTTCAACTCGTTCTTATGCTCGTTCTCCTAACCCCGGAGGGCAGGAGAATGAAAACGAGTAAAACCAAATCGTATTGACTGAATGACAGGGCCAGCGGGAGGGCGAGGCTCCTGCCGAGCCGGTTTGCATTCATTCTTCCCAAGAGCCTATCCGGATAACCCCCGTGGCCCGCGTGATGAGTGCCACCTGCCCGGGCCCGAGGAGGAGCGACCGCGCATATCGGGACGAGATACGCAAGGAAGAGACGACGAAGGGGGTGGGCAGGTGCCGCCATCACCCTCTGGGCTGGGGCCAAAAAGCCGCCCCGCTTTGTTGCTCGTCGGTCACGGGTATAT